>JAAYFQ010000161.1 GCA_012728165.1 Synergistaceae bacterium
AATACTTTAAGATTAAAAAGCTTCTTATGGAAAAATATAATATTTCTTCAGATTTGACCTGCTAAATTTAACTAGTCGCGGTAGAATAGGATTGTATAGAAGAATACAAAAGTGAGGTGAGATTATGAAGAAGGTAGAAGTAATAAAAGGGGAAGGTCTTTTAAACGGTAGAAGAAATGGAATAGAGATAAATTTAAAAAGAGTTGCAGCTTATTGTAGGGTAAGTACTGATAGTGAAGATCAGCTTCAAAGTTATCATTCCCAGGTCAAATATTATACTGATTTAATCAATGAGAATTCTGATTGGACCATGGCTGGAATCTATGCAGATGAATACACGTCTTATGGACAAAACTCCAAACGCCCATGGATACCGACGATCTCGGTGTTCACGGGCGTTTTTATTATACAGTCTCTACTAACACTACCAACCTAAATTGAACTGCCCAATTATTGCAGAGATTTTTTGTGAATCGACGCTACCATTACTCTCTCCACAGAAACGATGAGGTTTTGTCCTTCAATGATGCCGTGTCGTTCGTATATGGGTTCCCATTTTTCCCACGTTTTTCTATAAGCCGTATCGGAAAGCATTCCACAATGTTCCCAATAATAGGTGGCTCCGTTAGCCGAAATCATGAAATCGGGATACGGTGTGCCGTCTATACTAAGAACAAGAGGTGATTCATATGAATATTCGATTGAGGTTTTGAGCAGACCCGCCGGTTCAATCGTCGGGTCTGCTCATTCCACTTATTGTGGCAAGCGGTTTATCTCACAGAAATACTGATAGAACTCGTGAATGAGTGTCTCTTCTTCAGTGTCCTGGAATGCTTTCTTCATGGCAAGCAGGATTTGATGCATCGTGCTGTTTGGAAAGTATTTGAGCACCACGTTCCCCCAACGTGGGAGGGGATCGCTGCAATCGAAATAATCCCAATACAGCATCGTGCTGTTTGGATTCAAACGCACTTTGTACTTATCGTGACATTCTACCATTCCGTCTTTGCACAAATCTCCCAGAAAACCATCCTTTACCATAAAGGCGCCCAATATACGGCGCTCTTTCTCTGAGGTATTGGGGGGGCATCCGGTCAGCAGGCAGGCGGAATTAGGCATCAGCTTGCTTGGAATACGCGGTTCTCCCTTAGAATTGCCGCTTAAATAGCATCCGGTCGATACAGCGCCAGATGAGAAAACTTCATCCAGGTCGTTCGGATCAATATTAAAGGCTGCTTGAGAGTTTGGCGTGATTTTCAAAGCGCAAAGTCTCCGGCGGCGCTCCTGTTCTTCCTGAAGCTCTTGTTTCCGTGCGACCTCCGCCCCCAACCGCTTGTTGTATATTTCATTAATTTTATTTTGAGCAGACTTGTTTTTGAGGGTCAGGAAATTGGCAAAAGCATCTGGATAGATGAATCTTTTATCTCCTTGGGGAAAAGAGACAATAACGATATTGCCAGAGCAATCTGTTATGATCCCCTGTCCAAAGACTTTGTGTCCGACCGCTTTTCCGACTAACTGCATTTTATATTTCCTTTCCACAATAAAAAAGCGCTTTCCCCACCCGCCCCAATGAGGTGCGCCAGCCCAAGCCCTTTTTAACGGTATAAAACTATGCGCTAAGATTCTCCTTGGGGCTTCTCCGCAGCGGATTGCGCTATGGCGCAATTTATACCGTAGGCGTATTCATTTTGCCCCAAAAAGCACCATAACATTTTATTCGCTTTCGGTTTCGGACGCTTCATCATCGGTTTCAAGAGTTTCCACCGGTTTACGGGGATCGGCAATAGAAAGCACCATAGTATCAAGCGGGCTCAGAATTTCAATATCAGGGTTTTTTGCAATGATGAGATCGCTGATCCTGAGGCTGGCCCCCACCTTCATCCCGTCAAGATCAATTTCTATTCTATCAATGAGATGTGACGGAAGCGCCCGATAGGAAATATCGGACTGCGGCTGCTGGACCATGCCCGATACCTTGTCTCTGTTCACAAGCACGATTCTTGCCGTGCTTGTAACGATCTCTCCGGCCAACAGCATTTGAAAACTCAAATGCTCCAGCTCGTCCGTCGCCGGTTTATAAGTGGCTTCCCGCAACAATGCCGGGAACTTTTTGTCACCAATCACTAATTCGGCTTTGCTTCCCGTAGAATTGGATTTTAAGAAACGGGCGGCTTCTGCCCCAGAAAACTGAATGCTTAAAGACTTTCCGAGGTCTTTGCCATATAAAATACCGGGAATGATTCCTTTTCTTCTCAGTTGTTTGGGCTTTAAGCCCGTATTTCGGTTTTCCGCATTAAAAGTAAACATCATCATTCTCCTTTTCTCAGTCTGCAAGGCCTTCTTCATTTTTGCTGTAAATTCTTACTAAATTCTCAACGGTATGACATGCAACTATAGCTCAGTATAACACAATAGAAAAATATTGCAAGTTTTGATTGACATAAACGTATTAAATGGTGTATTATAAAAGTTATTTATTAACGTAATGCGGAATATTTGATACTAACTGTCGAATAGGGGTATACTTAAACATACACAATGCTTCTCCGTTTGGCACGTTCCTATTGAAGACGTTTGGAAAAATCAAAGTTGCCCTATTTTTATTACATAATATATTCTAACCACATTTAATATTTGTCTGAGAACTATTAATTATAAAGGTGTGCACTCAGCAAACGGAACAAACGGAAAGCAGCAAGGGTGTTCACCCAACAAACGGGAGCGAGGCTGCCGGGTGCATTTTATATTAAGCTCGTGTCCTTTGCCATAGAAGCACCCTATGCAATTTGCGACAAGGACGCTTTCCTCTCCACCCTACAAGATAACATCGCCATCGTCTTAAGCCGTGAAAACGACAAGACCTTGGCCGAATCGATAAGCGGCTAGAAGAACTGCAAACGGAACTTTTGAAGCTGGCCAGCTCCAAAGCCGACTACGAGGATGTCGCCGATGAAACCTATTTATCAGTATGCTTAGGATAATAAATGAAGGAGGAAATTTAATGATAGAAAAACTGTTAAAATACGATTATGATAAAATATTTGACCTTATGGCAGCAAGTTTTCCAAGTGATGAATACAGAACTTATGATGAGCAGAAGGCTTTACTTGATAATCCTTTTTATCAGGTCTATGTGCTAAAAGATTCCGATAATAACTCTATAAAGGCTTTTATAGCCGTTTGGGAGTTTGAGGATTTTGCGTTTATAGAGCATTTTACGGTGAATCCGGAATACAGAAATGGCGGAATAGGAGCTAAAATACTGAAAGAAATGGTCGGTTTGCTTGGGAAAACCATTTGCCTTGAGGTAGAACCACCAGAAGATGAATTGAGTGCGAGAAGAATAGGTTTTTACCAGCGAAATGGCTTTTTTTTAAATCCCTATCCTTATGTGCAGCCGTCAATTTCAAAAGGTAAGAATGCAATTTCACTGATTGTTATGACTTCAGGTAGAGCTGTTAGCGAAGAAGAGTTTGAAAGTTATAAAAAGGTATTATATGCTAAAGTATACAAATGTGATTAAATAATAATTCCAAAATATCTAGGAAATCATTAGGTTATAAAAAAGATAACAGGAAGAATACGTGGAACTGGAAACCCATATTTCGGGGTGTCGTGGTAAAGTAAAGTTGTAACACAGCTGTCCAAAGTGATAAAATTATAAATCACAAGGAGAGAAGAAAATGGCGAGTTACAACGAAGAAACAAGAAAGAAGATAGTACGGCTGCACCTTGAGGAGGGCCGCAGCCT
>JAAYFQ010000162.1 GCA_012728165.1 Synergistaceae bacterium
ACTAAATGGGGAGATATGAGTTACATAAACCCAAAAATAAGAACTGAGATATATGACAATTCTTCACAGCTAATATTAGATGTTGGAGGGGATTCTCAAGGAGCCCTTGCTTTAAAACAATTTGAACCAGAAATAAAAAGTGCAAGCTATGATCTGCTTTTCGTTATAAATCCATATAGAACACATACAAGAACATTTCAAGATCTCTCTGAAATGCGAATTAAACTTGAAGAAGTAGGCGGACTTAATGTTACAGGAGTAGTTGCCAATCCACACTTTATGGATAAAACGAAACCGGAAGAGTGCGAAGAAGGCATAACAAAAGTTCTGTCATATGCAGAAGAAATGGGAATTCCTTTGCTTTTCGGTATCGCAGAAAAATCTATATTTTCTGAAGTAAGAAAACTTTTAACAAAAGAAATTCCACTTTGGTCATTAAACAGAGAGATATTGCTTCCATGGGAATCGCCGGAAGCATCCATATAAAAGAAAAGAGGTGCTCCATTTGCCAAAAGGCAGAGTTGAAATTATTGAAGAAGATTGTAAAAGTTGTTCCCTTTGCATAGAAGCATGTCCGAAAAACGTGCTTGCAATTTCTAATATTATTAACAAAAAAGGCTATCGTCCAGTTATAGATGTGAATGCCGAAGATTGTATTGGTTGTGGAATATGTGCAATGCGTTGCCCGGAAGCCGCAATTAAAGTGTTCCGCGAAGAATAGATTGCTAGGAGGTAGTCCTAAATATGGAAAGAGCATTAATGAAGGGGACAGAAGCTATAGCTGAAGCTGCAATACAGGCTGGATGCAAATATTTTTTTGGTTATCCTATAACACCACAAAATGAAATACCAGAGTATATGTCAAAAAGACTTTTCGAGGTTGGTGGTGTATATCTTCAAGCAGAAAGCGAAGTCGCTGCTGCAAATATGATTCTTGGAGCCGGAGCTACAGGTGAACCTGTCATGACAAGTTCGTCTAGCCCAGGTGTTTCTCTTATGGCTGAAGCTATAAGCTATATGGCGGGTCAAGAAACGCCAGTTGTCATTGTAAACGTAATGCGTGCCGGTCCCGGACTCGGTGGAATTCTTCCCTCACAAAGCGACTATGAACAGGCAACAGGAGGAATGGCACATGGAGATTTTAAACTGATTGTGCTTGCTCCCTCAACAGTTCAAGAATCTGTAGACTTAATGCAAAAGGCATTTGATTTGGCACAAACATATCGCAATCCTGTAGTAATGATTTGTGACGGAGTAATAGGCCAAATAATGGAAGCTGTCGAAATTCCTGACGGAAAACCACACCCAAAGAATCTTTCAAACCCCGTAGAGTGGGCATGTGGATATAAGAAAGAACGCGGTAAGAGAAATATTATCCGCAGTCTTATTCTTGATCCTGAAGAGCTACAGCGACATAATCAGCATCTAGAAGCCAAATGGAATATTATCAAGGAAAAAGAGACGGCCTGTGAAACTTATAAAACAGAAGATGCAGAAGTAGTAATTTCTGCATTTGGAACGGTCGGACGTATTGCCCGAAGCGTTGTAGATAAACTTCGTGATGAGGGAATAAAGATAGGACTTATTCGTCCTATCATCGTCAGTCCTTTCCCTCTTAAGGAATTTGAAGCTCTTGTTCCCACGTGCAAGCATATACTCGATGTTGAAATGAACTGGGGACAAATGAAAAGAGATGTTGAAGCTGCTGTTAAATTCCGAATACCGGTCAGTTTTTTTGGACGTACCGGAGGATTGTGCCCGACTGTGATTGAAATAGAGCAAGAGTGCCGCAAAATATTTGCGGAGCTCAAATAGCGGAGGTAGCTGTCATGTCAGAAAAATTAGTATATGAAAGACCTAAAAGCTGGGTAGACGGAGTGCACACGCACTATTGCCCTGGCTGTACGCACGGAATAGTACATAGAATGGTCTGTGAAACACTGAATGAACTTGATATTCAAGATATAACAACAGGTATAGCTCCAGTTGGATGCGCGGCTATGATGTATAACTATATCGATATAGACTATATTGAAGCTCCGCACGGACGTGCGCCAGCAGTTGCAACAGGATTTAAACGTGTCCGCCCAGATAGACTCATTTTTACCTATCAGGGAGATGGAGATCTTGCCTCTATAGGAGCAGCGGAAATAGTTCATGCTGCCAACCGTTCAGAAAACATAACTG
>JAAYFQ010000023.1 GCA_012728165.1 Synergistaceae bacterium
TCCAAAAAATGAAGCTGAGAGAAGAGTAGCTGAGCTTCTTGACCTCGTTGGACTTTCAGAAAAGAGAAACGAGAAAGTTCGAAACTTAAGTGGCGGACAAAAACAGCGTGTCGGAGTCGCAAGGGCTTTGGCTTTAAAACCTAAAATCTTACTTTGTGATGAAGCAACTTCTGCTTTAGATCCGAAAACGACTATATCTATTCTTGAACTTCTTATGGACATAAACAAAAAATTAGGAGTAACAATCGTTGTAGTTACACACCAAATGGAAGTTGTTAAAATGATATGCAATAGAGTCACCATACTTGACGAGGGTGAAATTGTTGCATTCGGTGAAACTGATAAGCTTTTCCTTGCTCCTGGAGAAGAACTAAAAAAACTTATTCGTGATGATTACTCCGTAATCCCATCGGGAACTAATATTAGACTAATGTTTCCTCGAGAAGTTGCAAATGACAGTATTATAACGAGAATGGCAAGAGAGCTTGACGTTGATTTCTCTGTTATCGGTGGAAGATTAGAAAGGTATAGAGCCGACGTCATGGGCTTCCTTATCATTAATGTTGCAGACCAGAATTTGAATGATGTCGTTGAGTGGCTCAAAAACAATAAAATGTTTTGGGAGGTTATGAAAAATGCTGAATGAACTTCTTTTTGCGCTTTGGGAAACTACATACATGGTTGCTCTCTCAACATTTTTCTCCGGAATATTTGGATTTGCACTCGCTATTATAATGGTGTTGACAGGGAGCAACGGCTTACGCCCGAACAAGAGCATCTATTCTGCATTAGACGTCATAGTCAATCTGTTACGTTCATTCCCTTTTATTATACTTATGATAGCTATAATTCCACTGACACGTCTGATTGCTGGCACATCAATAGGAAGCACAGCGTCTATCGTTCCTCTTACTATCGCTGCAACTCCTTTTGTCGCGCGTATTATGGAAGGCAGCCTATTGGAAGTAGAGAACGGAGTTATAGAAGCAGCTCGCTCTTTTGGAGCAAGCGACAGACAAATAATTTTTGGAGTTATGATAAAAGAGGCAATGCCTGCAATAGTCTTGAACTGGGCAGTCGTAGCAATAAACCTTCTTGGATATTCGGCAATGGCTGGAGTAGTTGGCGGTGGCGGGCTTGGTGATCTTGCGATAAAATACGGTTATAATCGCTTTCAGACAGATGTCATGATTTACTCAGTTGCAATACTAATTGTTATGGTTCAGGTGATACAAACAGTCGGAAATATAGTATATGAGAGAATACGTTAAGACGATAATCAAACTGTAACTGATAGTATTCATATGAAATCAATTATGGAAATAAACTAACAACAAAGGGGAGAGAAATCATGAAAAAAATATTATTAGCAGTTCTGATAACGCTTATATCCGCAACATCATTATTTGCAGCATCAAAGACAATCATAGTCGGAGTAACACCATTTCCTCACAAAGATATTATGTTGATAGCAAAAGAACTCCTTGCAAAACAAGGATATAATCTTGTCATCAAAGAGTTCACAGATTACGTTACACCCAATACAGCACTTGCTGAGAAGAGCCTAAATGCGAACTTCTTTCAGCACATCCCTTATCTCGAAAATATGAACAAAGAGAAAAAACTTGGACTTACATGGGTTGCCAAAGTCCATATCGAACCACTTGGTCTTTACTCAAAGAAGATTAAAAACCTCTCGGATATTAAAAATGGAGCTCAAATTGCCATTCCTAATGATGCGACAAATTGCGCTAGAGCGCTACGCCTTCTTGAGAAAAATGGGCTTATCAAAGTCAAAAAAGGCGAGCTTATAACAGCAAAAGATATTACAGACAATCCAAAGAAAATTAAGTTCCGCGAGCTTGATGCAGCACAGCTTCCTCGCACTTTACAAGATGTTGACGCCGCTGTTATAAACACGAATTTCGCAGTAGAGGCAAAGCTTGTTCCTTCGAAAGACGCTATCGTAATTGAAGGTAAGGATTCGCCATATGCAAACGTTATTGCCGTTCGCGAAGCAGATAAAAATAATCCAGAAATTAAAGCTCTTGTTAAGGCTGTAAATTCGAAAGAAGTTAAAGCCTATATTATTAAAAATCTAGTTCCTAAGGGTATTGTTCCAGCGTTTTAAGTAAAAACTAATGCCAATATATAAAAAGTTGCCTAATCTTTGCAATAAACAAAGATTAGGCAACTTTTTTATTAATGTTTATTTTAGTGACTAATCGAACATGTCTCCAGATTCATTAATTAGACGCGTAGGTCCTTGCGAATAACTATCATTACTTCTTCTAAGCGGAGGCGTGCCTTTTTGTCTTGTTACTTTACGTTCCGTACTCTTAGACTCTTTCGGTTTTTGTTCCTCTGCTTTTGGCGCAATTCTAGGCTCTGACTTTTGTTTTGCAACAATTTTTGTTGAAGGCGTTCCAGAAGGAACTATAGCTAAAGTAAATCCTAGAGGTTCCAAAAGTTTTATCATTGTATCTATACGAGGCATAGAACTCTTGTTTTCAAGTCTGGCCACTGCTGACTGTTTCATGCCAACGTGAGTTGCCAAACGATCCTGTGTGAAACCACAAGCCTCACGTGCTTCTGTAAGTTTTTCGATCAGAGAAACTCCTACGCTTATTTCATTGCCTTGATTTTTCGTTGTAATTCGCTTGTTCTTATTTGCTTTTGCCATTGAGTAACTCCTTTCTGTAAGAATATACAAATATGCTTTTAAATTTTGATGATTAAAATAAATATAGCACACATGTTATGTTTTTTCAAGAGTATAAGAACTTGTACCCTAATGTCGCAGACTATTCACGTATTTTATGCAAGAGTTTTTCAAAAAAAATTTCTAAATGATTTCTTGCACTTCTTAAATGCTTAAGAACAGCAAGAGACGGAAAAAACTCTATTTATAGTTATGAAAAGTCAATGCGGAATAAACTCAGTGTGATTTGTCATGATAAGGAATAGTCACGACACACGTCGAGGAGATTTTTTCTTCAAAATTTAAACCATGTGATATTTATTAAGATAACTAACAGAGAGAAAGTGACTATGCCATTCTCACATTAATGACAATATTTAAGACTCCGTATTTGATTTTGAACAAGTAGAATTATATCTATTCTTGTATATCGTGGTATTTCCTCTCTATTTCAAGAAGATATTTTTTAGCATCAAGCCCTCCGCCAAATCCTACAAGAGCCCCGCTTGTTCCTATTATACGGTGACATGGAATAACTATAACAATTGGATTTCTATTGGCTGCCATTCCTACGGCACGACATCCCTTCGGACATTCAACATTAACGGCTATTTGTTGATAAGAACGCGTCTCACCATAAGGAATATTCAGAAAAGCATTCCAACAGCTGGTCTGAAAATCTGTGCCCTTTGGGGCTAACGGTAATTCAAAATATTTACGCTGACCTGCGAAATATTCCACAAGCTGAGAGTGAGTTTGTTTTATAAGAGGAGTTTCCTGTGAACAAGAGTCCTTAGGGATCTCGATTGATCTCTCAAAGTCGATATCTGTTATAAAACCCGCTTCTTCGACTATCATAATTTTCCCTATAACGTCGAAATTATATATAAAATATTTTTTCATTTGCTAGGCCTCCTGTTTAAAAATGACACTTGTACTTCTTCATTATACTGCTCTCGCTGTTTTGATCATAGTAACAAAAAAGCCCAGCGGATTGCTGGACTCTTTTGATTCATATGTTCTATCTTCAGTTTAATTAAAAAAGTTTCTTTTTCCAAAGAAAAATAATCGCAATAGTAGTTACGACAACAGTAAATAGTCCAATAAAATAAAAGCCCATAGGGTGTGTTCCCCATGGAACAGGTACATTCATGCCAAAGAGACCGGATATCAAGGAAGGAATCGCCATTACTATGGTTACAGAGGCCAAGAACTTCATCACTATGTTCAAATTGTTTGCAATAACTGAAGCAAAGGCATCCATCATTCCAGCAAGAACATCTGTTTGTAATTGTGCTATTTCTATTGCCTGACGATATTCAACAAGAACATCATCCAGTAGATCTTCATCCTCTTCACGTAGTTTTATGATTTGTTCATTATGAGCATTTGAACAAAGGCGCAGCACTCGTTCCGCTACAACTCTATTTGACCGCAACGAAACCGAATAGTAAGTAAGTCCCTTTTGTAAATCAAGAAGCTGAAAAAGCTCCTTGTTTTTCATAGATTTACGAAGATTCTGCTCTATTCTGTCAGAATTTTCTGTTATCTGACGCAGATCTTTTAGAAAAAGCATTGCCGAAATATAAAGAATTTGGAATAAAAATCTTGTTCTTTGAAAAGTAGTAAAATATTTATAACGGCTTGCTCTAAAATTATTGAGTACTTGATTTTCTTCCTGACACACTGTCACAATATAATCAGGCGTATTAATAATTGCTAGAGGGATTGTGTCGTATGCACGAGAGAGTGCGTCTTTGTTAACAGGAACATTGATTAACGTTAATATGTGATTGTCTTCTACATCAAGACGGGAAGACTCCTCCGGATCTAGAGCTGCCTGTATAAAATCGTGAGGTGCTTGTGTCGCTTTTTCAACAATCAGAAGTTCTTCTGCTGTCGGCTTAATCAAATTGAACCAACAACCTGGCTCAATGTTATTAAGATCGAGTTCTATTAAACCTCTATTCTCAAATGTTTTTGTGATAGTAAGCATAAACTATCTCCCAACTGAGTAATATTCAAAAATGACTGCCGTCGTCACGTAATTATTTATGTGAAGAATAAAGTCTCTGTATGAACGTATTTAATAAAAATGTTAAATGTTTGTATTTTTAGTATAAAAATTGCTTTTACGAAGAAAGTTCCTCGAGTAGCATCAGCGATAGATCAAATATCTGTGTGCTGATTAGCGATTCCCAATATTCTGTTGTCCAAAAAACAAGTATTTTTGTGAGATTTTATTCTTTCTGTGTTACATATGGCGGTCATACTTGCACAACTTTTATAGTTTAATTGGCAAGTACTAACCAGTCAACTCTTAGTTTGCAAGTTTCTTGAATAATAATCCGTATGCCGAAAACAAGCTTTTATTGTCATTCAAGTTCAATGCTTACAGGAAAATCGATAAAAATTTTATGACGACTGAAGAATGACTCACAATTAAATTATTGAATATCAAAAAATAAAATTCGAAAAATTGTTACAAAAAACAGCGACTAAAAAATATGTCCGCCCAGAAGGGCGGACATATTAAAAAAAACATATTACTTGAATTGTTATAAGTGATTTGAGTTTGTGAGTTCTCTGGTTTTTACTAAGTTTATAATATATATAAACTCTATTCTTTAGCGCTTTGAGAACTGCTTGCTCGCTCTTGCACCCTTCATTCCGACCTTCTGACGTTCGACCATTCTTGAGTCGCGTGTGAGAAGTCCAGCTTTTTTAAGTAGTGGACGCGTATTAGGATACATCTTAATAATAGCTCTTGCTACGCCAAGACGAATTGCTCCAGCCTGACCTGTAAGACCGCCACCATGTGCATTGACGAATACATCTATTTTGCCTGCTACTCCTGCTACCGCAAGAGCTTCTACTGCCTGTGAAGCCCAGTAGTCGCGTGGAAGGTATTCCTTGACTTCGCGGTTGTTTACAAGGAACTTGCCATCACCATCGCAAATACGTACACGTGCAATAGCATTCTTTCTTCTGCCTGTTCCCCAAACAAAAGATGCGTTAGGGCCGGCTTTTATTTTTGTTCTTACAGCTTTTGTAGCTTTAGGCGCAAATACTTTAGGAGCTGCTTCTTTCTTATCAGCAACTACTTTAGGGGCTGCGGCTTTTTTGTCAGCAACTACTTTAGGGGCTGCTTCTTTCTTGACAACAGCTTCTTTAGGGGCTGCTTCTTTTTTGTCGGCGACTTTTTTAGGAGTTGCTTCTTTCTTATCAGCAACTACTTTAGGAGCTGCTTCTTTTGGAGCTACTTCCTTTTTGACAGCAACTTCTTTTATTGCTTTTTCTTCTATTATTGTCTCTTCTTTATCAGTTGATTTAGCCATTTATTCCACTCCTATCCTTTAGTCTATCTGCTCGGGCTGTTGAGCCGCATGGGGATGGCTCGAACCGGCATAAACTTTAAGTTTGCGGTACATATCGCGTCCAAGTTTTGTCTTGGGAAGCATTCCCCAGACAACTCTTTCCATTAAACGCTCTGGACGACGATCAAGGATTTGACCATATGTAAGAGTCTTAAGTCCTCCTGGATAACCGCTATATGAGCTAATCGTAGACTGCGTTAGTTTTTTTCCTGTAAGACCTACTTTTTCTGCGTTAATTACAACGACAAAGTCGCCCGTATCAACGTGCGGTGTGTATGTAGGTTTATGTTTTCCCGTAAGAATACGGGCAATCTTTACTGCTAGACGGCCTAGGTGTTGGTCTGTTGCATCTATAACGTACCATTTACGTTCTACTGTTGCACCTTTGGCCATGAATGAACGTGTGCCAATCATGGATATTCCTCCTTAAAAATGTGTTAATCTTATTATTAAAAGTTGATTTATATTCTTAAAGCGACTCTTTTTGTCTTCACTGGACTCAGCATGCGTGCGAAGTACGCATCATCCTGTGAAACGCTATCTGTGTTCGGGGGAAGACAGACTTCTGACTTAGAGTACGCGTTCAAGCCTCGGATTGGGAATTATTCCTGGTAGACGCCCTCGTTTTGCAATTGGCTTTCCATCAATCATTTTTATATCCATCGTCATATCTCTACTTGTTCCGTGAGAGATGTAACTACCAACTCCATAAACAGATGCACCAGCTTCATTCAAAACTTTTATACGTTCTGGTGTCAAACCTCCGGTAGCAATAACTTTAACTTTATCAAATCCTGCTTTATCAAGACGCCAGCGAATTTCTCTTACAAGATCTGGTGTTACTCCACCGCGTTCACCTGGTGTATCGAGTCGAATACCAGCTAGCTTGTCGCCAAGACAGTTCGCGACTCGCATGGTCTCTTCTGCTTCGTCCTTAAATGTATCTACAAGAACTATTCTAGGTTCGTTTGCGGGAATAGTTTCATCATAAACTTTTGCAAGTTTAACTGTGTCTCCCATAAGAAGGACAGCAGCATGAGGAACAGTGCCCTGAGGCTCTTCTCCGCAAAGTTTAGCCGCAAGTATGCAGCTCATTCCACTACATCCTGCAATCTTTGCAGCTCTTTCCATTACAGGGGCAATCGCCGGATGTACATGACGTGCACCAAAACAAAGAACATCTCGACCTTCCGCCGCTAAAACACATTCTCTTGCAGCAGTTGCCCACCCTGTTGATGAGGCTAGCATTCCAGCAAGTACTGTTTCGTAAATACCAAAAGAACCATAAGTACCAGTTATTCGCATTAAAACTTCTTTGGGACCAAAGGACGCCCCCTCAGAGAGGGTTTCTACTTGAGGAACATCAGGAAGTGTTTGGAAAAGTCTCAAAACTTCTTCTGAACCTGCAAAAACGCCTTCTTTTCGTGTAAAAACTTCGGCTACAACTTGTGCATTAAGTAGCCCGGACTTTCTAAGTACATCTCTTGTTTTTATAAAGTAGACATCAGTCGTCCATCCTGCAAGTATCTCTTCATGAGTAGCAGAAAATAGACGATCTTTGATTTCTTTGTATTCAGCAATATCCTTTTGGCTGTCTAGACGTTTAAGAGACATATTTTATTCTCTAATTTTATCTTACAACAACCTGTAACACAGAGAGGACCATGAATGCTGCAAGTAATCCCCAAGTAATCTTTGTAACTGTGTTCATACGATGCCATACGCCGCCACCGTCTGACTGTGATCCTCCGCCAAATGAACCGGTGAATCCGCCTTCTTTTCTGTGTTGTGAAAGAATTATCCCCACAAGTGAGAAACATACAAGTAAGTGAAGGACTCCAAGTAGAATTTTCACAAACTACACCTCCAAAATTTCTATAAATTCGCTGATAACGCAAATAAACATTTGCTTGATCAAATTAATCATCAAGTGTACGTTCAGTGACATATTGTATCACAGGTATAAGCATTTCGGCTATACCTTTTATAGCTAAAGCTCTATGAGAGATTTTTCTTTTCACATTATCGCCAAGTTCAGCAAATGTTTTGTCATATCCTTCGGGAATAAATATTGGGTCATAGCCAAAGCCTGCATCGCCTCTAACAGAAGTTGCCAATGTTCCGTAACAATATTTTTCGCAAATTACCGTTTTTTCAAAATTCGGGAAAAACACAGCGATACAAGAAACAAATCTTGCTTCTCTGTCTGTTTTTTCTTTCATGGCATTAAGCAGCCATGAATTTCTATTCGAATCATCACCCAGTACAATACGTGCAGAATGTATTCCGGGTAACCCTTTTAGGGCAAACACTTCAAGTCCGCTGTCATCTGACATGGTTGAAAGTCCTGTGGAACTAGCCCATGCTTTTGCTTTTAAAAGAGCGTTTTCTTTATAATTTTTTCCGGTTTCCTCAACTTGTAACGGTTTTTCAAAATCCCCGCCAAAGATAAGCTCAATTCCTATCGGCTCAACTGCTTTCTTAATTTCATAATACTTATTTTTGTTTTCACTTGCAAGCACTATTTTCATACTTTGAAGAGTTTCTTCTCGTTTTCAGTAAGACGAAGAACATCGCGCTGAATAGAATGCATCTGCTTGATTCCGCACCATCCTAATTCCGTTATTTCGTTAAGCTCCGTGCGAGAAAAAACACCATCTTCTCCTGTGCTCTGAAACTCGACGAAATCCCCTTCTAAAGTCATTATCAAATTTGCATCTACTTCTGCTGCAAAATCTTCTTCGTAGCAAAGGTCAAGCATAGCGACGCCGTCAACTTTTCCAGCACTTACAGCTGCTATTTGAGTTTTGAGAGGTATTTCGGATAAAAGCTCATTATTAACAAGCCAACGCAGAGAATCAAATAAAGCCACAAAACCAGCAGTTATTGAGGCGGTCCGAGTTCCACCATCTGCTTGTATTACATCACAATCTATTGTAATCATACGTTCACCAAGCTTTGTCATATCGACGGCAGCTCGTAGAGAACGTCCTATAAGACGTTGTATTTCACTGCCTCTTCCATTTATTTTCCCTCGATTAACATCTCTTGGCATTCTCTGATGTGTTGAACGAGGAAGCATTGAATACTCTGCAGTTATCCATCCTGAACCTTTTCCTCTCATAAAA
>JAAYFQ010000024.1 GCA_012728165.1 Synergistaceae bacterium
AAGTAGCAAAAAATAATTGTTTTATAGCAGTTAAACAGTTATAAACCATTTGTTTATTTTTATATAAAAATATTGCTGATTTTTTTGCATAATTAGAATAAACAAATACAACCTTTATGTGTTAAACTGACTATATTATATTTCTGCATTTATTTAAGAATAAGCTAACTAGACTATTCTATTATAGAAATAAAACCGACAGTTATTATTTTAACAATATTTTTTAGGGGATATTTATATGACTGGTTCGAACAATGTCTTTATTCGTAAAATCTTTTCTTTTTACCTCTTTTTGTCCTCTAGAGCAAGATATATAATCACTCTAGATTTTCTTATGCTTTGCCTTTCTGTTTATATTGCCTATTCTTTAAGACTTACTTTTTTCATAAAACAAGGATATATCGATCACTTTTTAATCAACATGATCGCTTTTTCTTTTTGTATTCTTGCTTCTCTTATTCTAGGAGGAACATATAAAATAGTTTGGACGAGAGCGAGTATAGAAGAATACACATCTCTTCTAAAATGGTATGCTGTTGGATCATTATTCTATCTTAGTTTGCTCTATTTTTTACCTGGTATACCCAGGTCATCACTTGTCCTTATGCTACTTCTTGGAATAACTTTTATAACAGGAGAAAGGGCATTATGGAAACTTATTTTCGTCTCAAGAAGAGTAGACTGTCTTAAATCAAAACGAGCTCTAATTATTGGAGCAGGTGAAGCTGGAACTCTTATTGCTCGTGATATAACTAGAAACCCATCAGAAATAGAACTAATAGGATTTATAGATGATAATCCTAACCTTAAAGGAATGACTGTGGCATCTGTAAAAGTTCTTGGAACTACGTCAGCTCTTCGCAAAATAATAATATCTGAAGAAATAGAGCTTGTTCTCATTGCAATGCCCTCAGTGACGGGTAGCGCAATAAAGGAAATCGTCAAAAAACTTGATGGGCTAATGGTTGATGTGAGAATACTTCCCAGTATGATAGAAATAGCCGACGGAAATGTAGGGATAAGTAGACTTAGATCTGTGCAGTTAGAGGACCTTTTGAGACGTGAGCCGGTGAAGTTGGACAGCACAGGTATAGAAAAAATTATAAAAGGAAAAAGAGTTCTAGTTACTGGAGCAGGAGGATCCATTGGTTCAGAAATCTTTCGTCAGATACTTTCAAACAAACCAGCAGAACTACTAGCTCTTGGCCACGGCGAACAGTCTATATACAAACTTATGGAGTCTATAAACGCTCACCCTTTTAAAAATATTGTTAGACCTATTATTGCAGACGTTGCTGACAGACAGACTATAAATGCACTATTTGAAAAGTATAGACCGGAAGTTGTTTTTCACGCAGCAGCTCATAAACATGTGCCATTAATGGAAGACAACCCAAGAGAGGCTCTAAGAGTAAATTCTTTTGGCAGCTATAATTTGGCAGATATAGCTGGTTCACATGGATCTGAACTCTTTGTTATGATTTCAACAGACAAGGCAGTAAACCCTACAATTATAATGGGTGCAACAAAGCGAATAGCAGAAAAACTGATATTTTCACTTCTCACAAAATATACAAACACCAAATACATGGTTGTTCGTTTTGGAAATGTCCTGGGAAGCAGAGGCAGCGTTATTCCAAAATTTGAGCAGCAGATTAAAAATGGAGAGCCTGTCACAGTAACTCATAAAGATATGGAGCGCTACTTCATGCTCATACCAGAAGCAGTAAGCTTAGTACTTCAGTCGGGAGCATTGGGAGAAGGTGGAGAGCTCTTCGTGCTTGACATGGGAGAGCCAGTCAAAATAACTGAAATGGCCGAAACTCTTATTCGTCTTCATGGATATAAACCTTATAAAGATATTGATATCGTATTTACTGGCATAAGACCAGGAGAAAAACTCTACGAAGAGCTTTTTTATGATCCGAATCATATAGATAAAACAACACACGATAAGATTTTTCAGAGTAAGAACACAGAGACAAACGGGGATTTACTACCGGGAGTGGAAAGAGTTTTGGCAGACTCAGCGGAAGGAATTTTGTCTGAAGTAGAGCTAAAGGCTGAAATTTTTCAACTGAGTTTTAATGGGTTGTAACAACGTAAGTACATTGCTTAGCCTTAGCTTAGCAAAGATAATTTATCAAAGGCGGTAACAAACTTGTATCGAAAATGTATAAAACGCATTATTGACCTATTTCTCTCGATAATCGGCATAGTGGTTTTATCGCCGCTGTTGCTTGCGATGGCGATCGCGATCAAAATTGATTCGTCTGGTCCCGTCCTTTTTAAGCAGAAACGTATTGGAATCAACAAGACCCATTTTAATATTTATAAATTCAGGACGATGAGGATCGATACTCCAAGGGATACACCTACCCATTTGCTTACGGATCCTGATCAATACATCACAAAAATGGGACTTTTTTTGAGAAAGTTGAGCCTCGACGAACTGCCGCAGATAATAAACATTTTGTTTGGACAAATGGCCATAATAGGACCTAGACCGGCGCTCTGGAATCAGTACGACCTTATTGCGGAACGAGATAAATACGGTGCAAATGATATAAGGCCTGGACTTACAGGCTGGGCACAAATAAACGGACGCGATGAACTGCCAATCGAGGTTAAGGCGAAATATGACGGCGAATATGTCCGTAGGATGAGCTTTCTTTTCGATTTGAAATGCTTTGTTGGGACGATCACTGTTGTGTTGAGCCGTAATGGGGTAGTTGAGGGGAAAAGAGAAACCTGTAAGATGGAAAATAAACAGGAGAAATTTAATGACAACTAAAAAAATATTAATAACAGGAGCGAACAGTTACATAGGAACCTCATTTGAGAAGTGGCTTGGTCAATGGCCGGATAAATACAGTGTTGAAACTGTTGACATGATAGACGGTTCGTGGCGTGAGAAATCATTTGTCGGTTATGATGTTGTTTTCCATGTTGCGGGAATCGCGCATGTATCTGCTGACCCTTCTAAAGAAGACCTTTATTACAAGATCAATCGTGATCTTGCCATTGAAACTGCAGAAAAAGCCAAGGTTGATGGTGGCAAGCAGTTTATCTTTATGAGCAGCATGATCGTATATGGAAAAGACGAAC
>JAAYFQ010000004.1 GCA_012728165.1 Synergistaceae bacterium
ACAGAATTTCGCGTGACGTAGCAATAAGTGAAAACACAAAACAAGTTCTATTTACTATAAACAATGCTTTTGAAACGGAGTGGCGTTCTGTAGAGCAGACAATAACTTCTCTTTCTGAAGAGCTCGAAAAAATAGGATGTGAAATTATTAATAGTAGCGTAGTTAACAAGAAACTCCCGAGCTCGTGTATATAGCTAGGGAGTAAGGTGTTAAGTATAGGTTTTATCGGAGTGAGCTGTGATTAATGTGAGTTGCGCAAGTCAACGCTAAAGAAAAATTAAAAAATTGCTAAAATGCCGAACTCCCAGAAAAATTATTTACGTAGGTTTCTAGTGAGCGTTTAAAAGATTTTTAATCTTCGTTTGATGAAGCATCAGTCTCGTCATATCTCATACGAACTTGTATAATACGGTGACTTTGGATCTCAAGAGCAGTAATTTTCCATGGACCGTAGCTTACGGTCTGTCCTTGGCTTGGAAAATTTCCTGCAATTTCAAGAATCATTCCAGCTAGTGTATCAACTTCTTCAAAAGCATCATCGAACGGGTAATTCAGAGCTTCTGATAGATCTTCTAGATTAACTTGTCCTTGGACAAGATATGTGCCATCTGACTCCTTCAGCACGTCAGGAGTTTCGGTATCGTATTCATCTTGAATGTCACCGACGATTTCTTCGATAAGGTCTTCTAGTGAAACCAACCCTGCCATTCCTCCGTATTCATCAACAACGATAACAATATGTTTTTTTGACTTTCTCATAATATCTAAAGCCTCATCAGTTCTCATGGTTTCGGGAACAAACATTGGTTTTCTCATGATATCTGTGATTTTAATGTCACTTTTACCCTTGGCGAGAGGATAAAGAAGGTCTTTTGCATAAAGCACTCCGATAACAGTGTCCAAATCTTCTTTATAAACAGGGATACGCGAATGCCCGCTTTCTACAAATATTTTCACAGCTTCGGCCGCGGTTCCGTCCTCTTCTATAGAATAAACATCAATACGAGGAGCCATAACTTCTGATACACGCGTATCTTCAAAACCAATAACTCCATGTATCATCTTGCTCTCGCCTTCCTCTAAAACCCCTGATGTCCTGCCCTCGGTCACTATATGATCTATCTCTTCACGAGATACCAGAGAGCTATATGAAACAAGGTCTGTGTCGGTTATTTTTCCAATAATTTGAAGTATAGCTGTAAGTAGAAAGGTTACTGGTGTCATTAAAACACTAAAGAAATGCAAAAAAGGAATACAGAATATTAGGACGCTCTCTCTTTTAGCTATGGCATAATTTTTAGGAAGTATTTCACAAAAGATAACAATGAAGAATGTCATAATACCAACAACAGCAAAAGGACCGAATTTGCCGAGAAGTTTTATACCTAGAGACGTTGCAACAACGCTTGCTGCAATATTGACCAAATTATTACCAATCAAAGTCACATTTATGGCTTTGGAGGTATTTTCTGCCAGCCAAAGAAGTCCATTTTTACGATGTGGATATTCAAATGAAAGTACGAGTAATTTGCTTTTTCCTGCCGCCGTGATAGAAGTCTCAGTCGCACTAAAATAGATAGATAGAATTAAAAGAACGGCTAGCAGGACAATACTAACAATGATGTCCGAACTCAACAAAAATCATCCTCCTTGGATGTTTTGAAACTGATTTGAAAATATTATAGCACAGAGATAATTTCTATGTTTATAGCTTCAGCGCGGATATTTTTCGCGGTCTTTTGCGTCCATTTGTTTATAAAAATCTTCTATCTTATTTAAGATATATTTGCGTTTTCCTCTTTCATCTAGCCCAACAGGTAGAAAATTAGGATCAATAGGGTCTCCAAAAGTTACAGTAATCTTCCGCGGGCGAGGGAATTTCATATGTGGAGAAAGCGCGCGAAAAGTTCCTCCTGCCCATGTCGGAATTATAGGAACTCCAGTCTTCAAAGATAATATGGCAACTCCGCCCTCCAAAGCCTGTAGATTTCCGTCTTCGGTTCGATGTCCTTCCGGGCAGATAAAGACGCTTGCGCCGCTTTCAAGGAATCCTATTACCATGCGCAGAAGACCGGCAGAACTCATTTTATCTCCTGCTGCAACAGGAACAGATCCCATCGCATGTAAGAATGTGCCAAAAAGAGGTATTTTAAAGAGTTTGTCCCATGCAATAAATCTCAGACGAGTAGGGTAAGCAGCGAGACCGACTACAGGTGGATCAAGATAGCTAGCATGATTTGATGCAAAAATAACAGGTTTGTTTTTAGGTACTTTATCTTTTCCGAATATCGATAGTCTGTGATAAAGTTTAAAATACGTAAAAGCAACTATTCTTACAAAATTGTACAGCATAAAAATTCCTCCCATATTTTGGGTCTGCTCTTTGTAACAGCATAACTCAGATATGCGAAAATTGACAAGACGTGGAGTGACAAATAATGTCTAATGAAACCAAGAATCCCAGAGACTCACAGAATGCTTTTGAAAAAATCCTAAAAGATTTCTTTTTAGGATGTATCGCTTTTGTACCATTTGCTATTATCACACTTATAGTTTATTACCTTTTTTCAATCGCGCAACATTTTGGCAACCTGCTGTTTGGTATCACTCGTTCTGTTTGGAGCGCTTCTTTTGTTGCTATCTTTGTTTTGCTTTTGCTTATTTACACGGGACGCAAATTAAGGCGCAAAGAAAAATGGTTTTTAAATTTTATTGAACATTTAATATCAAAAACCCCCTTTATAGGAGGATTTTATCTAGCATTTCGTGACATAGTTGGAGCGTTCACCTCTGAAAAAGGGAGTCGGACATATCAAGGGACAGTGAAGGTGCCTTGTGGAACGGGATACATTATAGGCTTTGTTACAAAAAAAGAAAAAGATGATAATGGAATTGTAACTCTAACGGTTTTTGTTCCGACATCTCCAAACCCAACAAGCGGACTGGTATTCTTTTTTCCTGAAGACAAAATAGAATATCTTGATATGGCTCCGGAAAAAGCTTTTACAAAAATCATTTCTCTTGGATTGAGATCATAATAATATATTCTCATGTTTCAATCAAGAATGTCTAGTTGTTTTTTGCTTAAAGAGAATCTGTTAAAAACAAATATTTTACATACGGGAACGATGATTTATAGTAATATGGTTTATACATTAATCTAAGATCGATCAACAAAAGGTAAACTTCAAGGGAGGTTTTTACATGGAACAGATTCGCACTCTTTCTCAGCTTTTAGAGCATGCAAAAATGGTAGGACCCATGAAACTAAGTGTTGCCCGCGCAGAAGACGCTGAAGTAATGGAAGCTGTCGAAACCGCTCGCAAATTAGGAATAGCGACTGCAATTCTTGTTGGGAATTCAAATAAAATAAAAGAAATTGCAAATTTGCTTGAAATAGATATCGACAATTATGAGATTGTGAATGAGCGCGGAGATGAATCTGCCGTTGCTGCCAAAGCGGTTTCTTTGGTATCAAGTGGACAGGCTCAGATTTTTATGAAGGGTTTGCTTGAAACAAAAAGCTTTTTACGTGCAGTGCTGAATAAAGAAGTTGGCCTTCGTAATGGCAAAAAAGCGTTAACTCACACATACATACATGAAATAAAAGGATATGACCGTATCTTTTTCGTTACAGATCCCGCTTTCAATAAATATCCTGATTTAAAAGTCAAAGTTGAAATTGTAAATAATGCTGTTCAGCTCGCTCATGTTTTCGGAGTGAAGTGTCCTAAGGTTGCCGCATTAGCAGCGGTTGAAGTAGTTAATCCCGATATGCCCCCTACACTTGATGCAGCAGCTCTTACAATGATGAACAGACGTGGACAAATAAAAGGTTGTCTTGTAGATGGACCATTGGCCTTGGATAGTGCAGTATCTCTCGAAGCAGCTCAACACAAAGGGATCAAATCAGAAGTTGCCGGTTATGCGGATGTTTTGCTTGCTCCTAATATAGAAGTAGGAAACGTACTTGGAAAATCAATAGTTTACTTTTCTGAAAACAAAACGGCAGCGCTAGTTCTTGGAGCAGCGTCCCCAATCGTTCTAACTAGTCGTGCAGATAGCGCAGAAACAAAGCTTTTTTCGATTTCTGCAGCTGTTGTTTTAGCAGCAGAAAAAAAAGAGTAAATGGTGTGATTTTGCGCTCGAACTTTATTATTTTAAATATGTTGTGTTTAGGCATATAGCAATGAAGAAT
>JAAYFQ010000163.1 GCA_012728165.1 Synergistaceae bacterium
AATAAAACACACGTATGGAAGAAGACGCTGTGCTTGTTCAAACGAAGCTACAACATCAAAAGAAACGTTTGAAAAGAAAAGAAGTTTTCTTTTAAGTCGTCTCAAGAGAATGAAATATAGCTAAAATATGAAGAATAATAGATGTAATGTTTTAATTTTATTCTATTTGAAAAGGAGGCTCTAGTATGTCAAGGCCGGTAAAATGGAGAAAAATTTGTAGTATGCCAAATACAAGCCGGTTTGGACCGCTCGATAACAATGAGCTGATAAAAAACACTGTCATAATGACAGTGGACGAATATGAAACTATAAGGTTGATTGATCTAGAACAACTTACACAGGAAGAGTCAGCTCTACGGATGAATATAGCAAGAACTACTGTACAGGGTATTTATAGTGAGGCAAGAAAAAAACTTGCTGACTCTCTTGTCAATGGTAAGGTTCTTTTTATAGACGGTGGAGAGTACAGGCTTTGCAACCGAATGGATGAAAGCTGCGAACGTGAATGCTGTTATAGAACTAAACACCGACAAAGTTGAACGTAATCTTAAGCTGTAAAAAATGCTGTTTAATCCTGTATTAAACTGATTATTTTGTGTATTTTGAAAAACGTACTAAAAATCTATAAATCGACTTTTCAAATAATATTATTACCTTTAAGTTCGAAAATGACACAACATTTTTTATAAAACAGTCGGCACTAATATTACATAAATAAGATGTCTTGCTTCTGTAAGTTCTAATTATGCCAATAAGTCCAATTTTACATTTGTGCTCACTAAAAAGTAAAAGTTTTTCGTTAAGATGTTTTTATTAAAAAATATCACATTTCACTAAATTTCTGAGCTTTTGTAAAATTAAGTTCGTAACTAAGTGCTTTGAGTAAGCACATTAAAATGTTTTATAAGAAATTATTACAAAATCAACATAAATTCAAGGAGGAACTAAAATGAAAATCGCTATTCCTGCAGACAACAATAATATTGATTCGAAGGTATCTCAGTCTTTTGGTAGAGCACCTTTTTTTCTGATTTACGACACGGAGACAGAAAAGTCAGAATTTCTTAATAATACAGCAGCCTCACTTCAGGGTGGTGCAGGCATAAAAGCAGCTCAATTAATAGTTGATTCAAAAGCTTCGGCTCTTTTGGCTCCACGATGTGGACAGAACGCTGCAGATGTATTGAAATCAGGGAACATATCTATTTATAAAATAGAAGCTACATCGCTCATGGAAAACATAACTGCGTTCAAAGAAAATCGTCTGGCTCTTCTTCAAGATATTCATACTGGATTTCATGACAAATATCGCGTTTAAAAAAGATTTAAAAATCGCTGTACTGAGCGGTAAGGGGGGGGCAGGCAAGACCCTTCTTTCTGTAAACTTAGCTGCTGCAGCATCACAGTCCAATTACATAGACTGTGATGTAGAAGAACCTAATGGTCATCTTTTTTTTAACCCCACATGGTACATGGAAAAAGATGTCTTTGTAAAGATTCCTGTGGTTGACGAGTCGATATGTGACGGATGCAGAAAATGTTTAGACTTCTGTAGATTTAATGCACTCGCATATATTAATAATAGACTGAAAATATATGAGGATATATGCCACTCTTGCGGAGGTTGCATTCTCGTTTGTCCTTTGATGGCTCTTACAGAAAAAGATAAGCTTATAGGAAAAGTTTCCTTAGGAAATTCAGAAGATGTCCGCGTATTATCAGGAATGATAAACATAGGTGATTCATCAGGGACTCCAATAATAAAGGAACTTTTGTCTCAAAGCAGATCGCTCAGTGACAAACGTCCAACTTTTATAGATTGTCCTCCAGGAAGCTCCTGTATTGTAATGGAAAGTATTAAGGATGCTGACTTTTGTCTTATAGTAATGGAACCAACAATATTTGGCAGACACAATTTTGACATGGTCTATGACTTGGTGAAGCTTTTTAACAAACCTAGTGCCGTTGTAATAAATAAGTCGATTGATGGATATAATCCCTCAGAGAATTTCACTGACAAAGACGAAATAAAAGTTCTTGAAAAAATTCCTTTTGACAAAGAGTTGGGATTGCTAAGTTCAAACGCAGAGATTGTTGTTAGGAAAAGTGCAAAATATAGGAATTTTTTCTCTTCTTTATTAGAAAAAATTTACATGGAGGTCTCTAATGAAACAGTTACTCGTACTTAGCGGTAAAGGAGGTACAGGTAAAACAACAATTGCTGGCGCCTTCATAAAGCTTTCAAAAGCAAGAGCTTATTCGGACTGCGACGTTGATGCTCCTAACCTTCATTTAGTGATGAAAGAGACTGTCCCTCCGCTAAAAAGAGACTATTATGGTCTGCCCAAGGCAAACATAGATCCTCAGATTTGTATCAATTGTGGAAAATGTTTTGAACATTGTAGGTTTGATGCCATAACTAAAGACAACAATACTCACATTGTAGATCCTTTTTCATGTGAGGGCTGTGCTGTCTGTGAGTTTGTCTGTCCTGTTAACGCTGTATCTTTGTCCCCCAATGTAGCAGGTGATTTGATGCTTTATAAAGACGAACAAAAGGTTTTTTCAACTGCCCAACTGAAAATGGGAAATGGTACAACTGGATTACTTGTATCAGAAGTAAAAAAACAGATGATTGATGAATCAAAAGATGTCGACCTTGCGATTATAGATGGTTCCCCAGGAATTGGATGTCCTGTAATAGCTTCTATTAGTGGAGTTGATATGGTTCTAATTGTGGCAGAACCGTCCGTTTCTGGCATAAGTGATATGGATAGAGTGATAGAAGTAGCCAAATCATTCGGAGTTAAAATTGTCGTTTGTATAAACAAATTTGACACTAATAAAGAAAAAACAAGAGAAAT
This sequence comes from Synergistaceae bacterium, assembly GCA_012728165.1. Taxonomy (GTDB): domain Bacteria; phylum Synergistota; class Synergistia; order Synergistales; family Synergistaceae; genus JAAYFL01. The sequence continues at coordinate 2,865 of JAAYFQ010000163.1, forward strand.
TCTAGATTACTGTGATAAAGAAAACATCCCTTTTGTTGGGAATATCCCCTTTGATTCACTTGCAGTGAGAGCGGTTAATTCTGGACTAAGCATAGTTGAGCTTGGCTGTCCTTCGGGAACAGCGGTTAGGAATGTATATAGAAGGACTATGCAGATATTTTTTTCGAAAGGTAGGCGAGAAAAATAATAGTAGTAACGGTCCTTGTCGAGAACTCATCTAATTCTTCTGATTTACAGGGAGAGAATGCTCTGTGTTTGCATATTAAAACTGAAAAACAACAGATACTTTTTGATACTGGCGCGAGTTGTTTGTTTCTTAAGAATGCTGAAAAACTTGGAATAGATATTAAATCCGTTGATAAAGTTATCGTTTCTCATGGACATTATGATCATGGTGGGGGACTTGCCTCTTTTCTTGAAGTTAACACAAAAGCCAAAATTTTCATTAACAAAGACTCTTTCGGTAGCTTCTACTCACTAAAAAACGGAAACGAAAGATATGTAGGGCTTGATGCGTCTCTTATTCCAAATGAAAGATTTGTTTTTACTAAAGATATGGAAAAACTAGATGACGAGCTTGAGATTTTTTCAGGAGTGAAGCAAAAAATCCTATCTCCTTCATGCAACTCTACTCTTTATATGAGGGATGAAGAAGAAGGATTGATATTGGACGATTTTCGTCACGAACAAAACCTTATAATAAAAGATAATGAGAGTTATTTGTTGTTTTCAGGGTGTGCACACAATGGAATTGTCAACATTCTTGAGCACTTTGTAAATAGATACAAGTCGTTTCCTACTCATGTTGTGGGAGGATTCCATCTTTACAGTAGTTCTGAGTTAAAAAGTGAAAAACCCGAAACAGTTTGTAAAATTGGTCAATACCTTTTAGATTCTTCGCCTGAGTTTTACACAGGACATTGCACAGGTAATGAAGCATTTGATATGCTTAGGAAAATACTGGGAAGTAAGATACATAAAATATTTACAGGCAACAGAATAGAAATTATTTAAAACCAGACGTCAAATTATTTATTCACGATAACTATTAATTTGGAGGAATATTTTATGCTTAAAATAGCTGTAGCAAGTGAAAAAAACATTGTAACTGGCCATTTCGGTCATTGTGAGAATTTTATAATCTTTACAACAAACAAAGAAAACATTATTGCAAGTGAAACAATAGCAAATCCAGGACACAGGCCTGGATTTCTCCCAGAGTTTCTCAATGATATGGGAGTTAACGTTATTATATCAGGCGGTATGGGTGGAGGAGCAATTGACATATTCAACCAACACGAGATAGAAGTTATCGTTGGAGCAACAGGAAGTTCAGAATCTGCAGTGAAGTCTTACTTGGCAGGGAAACTGAGATCAACAGGATCTGTTTGTAATCAACACGCACACAAAGACGAGTGTGGACTGTAATCTCCAAAAGAGGTTTTTAAGCGAATGATTTAGGCTAATTTACTGTTTAAAAAATTCAAATTACCGCTATAAAGTTAGTATACATGGTTTATTTCTTGTTTTTAAAAACTTACATAAATATGAAAGGGGAAGATTTATTTGGAGTGTACAACCACAAACAGAATGCCGCTTATCGGCGAGCAGGCTCCTTCTTTTACTGCTGTAACTACACAAGGTAACGTTAAATTTCCCGAGGATTATAAAGGAAAGTGGGTAATTCTTTTTTCTCATCCCGCTGATTTCACACCGGTTTGTACTACAGAATTTATGACCTTTGCGACAATGGCAGACGAGTTCAAAGAACTTAACACAGAACTTTTAGGTCTTTCTGTTGACTCCCTTTATGCACATATCGCGTGGCTCAGAAAAATTCAAGAATTAGAGTGGAACGGAATGAAGAACGTTGAGGTTAAGTTTCCTTTAATAGTAGATATTAAGATGGATGTATCAAAGCTCTTTGGTATGATTCAGCCAGGACAGTCTGACACACAGGCCGTCAGAGCTGTTTTCATGATAGACCCTAAGGGAATAATTAGAGCGATACTATATTACCCACTTTCTATGGGAAGAAATTTTGATGAACTAAAAAGAATGATTCAAGCTCTTCAGAAGTCGGATAGTGACAAATGTGCTACACCTGCCAATTGGTGTCCTGGAGATGACGTTGTAATTCCTACCGCGGGTTCCTGTGGTGCAGCTAAAGAGATAATGGAGAGTACAGACGAAAACACATATTGCCTTGATTGGTTTATGTGTTTCAGAAAAGAAAAAAAATAACCGTCTATAATACTAAAGAACATTTTAGGGAGCTTTCTAGCTCCCTAATTTTTATGGACTTATTTTTTAGTTATACTTAAAGTATTCATGTCGATAAATTGATAATCAATAATTAAATTATAGATGGAACATAACATTATTTTTTTGCGCTTATAATAATTACATGTTTAGCCTGAAATAATGATATAAGCATGTATGTTACTCAGCAAACCAGACAACTGGTGAACAATGATTTGATGTAAAATAAAAAGCCATGAGGAATCGGCAGTTAGGATTAATAAATGATACGTTTCATCGTCTTTTTAGTATTCGCTATAGTTTTATTGTTATTTATGAATTTATATCTATACAAAAGATACAAAAGACTTGCAAAAAGTTATAACTTAAAAAAAATATATGTGCATGTAATACCTATATGTCTTTGTTTTGGATTAGTCTTATTTTTTTTCTCCTTTTTTCTTCAGAAATGGATATACCAGTATAAATCACTAACAATACTTATAAAATATATTTCTTCTTTTTATATCGGAATCGTTTTGTATTCGCTACTGTTTTTTCTAATTGGAGATTCTATTGGATACTTGGGCAGTTCTTTGAAAATATCCAACAAGATAAAAATTTGTTTTTCTAAAATATATGCTGATGGGCTAATAGTCCCCGTATTGGCAGCAATGATAACTATCTATGCTTTTTATAATGCTGTTAACTTTAAGATTACTACTTACGAAATCTCAATAAACAAAAGTTCTTCCATTTCTTCGCTTGACGCAATTATGATTTCAGATCTTCATGTAGGCACATCAATAGGCAAAAATGAAATTGATAAAATAAAAGCGATGATAGAAACACGATCACCACAAATTCTTTTTATATGCGGAGATTTTTTTGACCACTCTTCTTATGAACAAATTATGGAATACTCAGCAGCGAAACTTGGGAGCATAAAAACTGAATATGGAACTTACTTTGTCACAGGAAACCACGAATACTATCTTAAAAACATGTCAAAAATTCTCTCTTATTTTGATAACACCGAGATAATAGTACTTCAGGACGAAATGGTAACAATAAAGGACATTAACCTGGTCGGAAGAAAAGACCTCCATGCGAGAGAGAGGGCGCCTCTTTCAAAAATACTCGGCGAGGCGAATAAAAATAAGCCTATCATATTACTTGACCACCAGCCGAATACGATAGACGAATCTATAAATAATGGGGTAGATCTTCAGCTGTCAGGGCACACACACAATGGACAGCTCTTTCCTTTCAACTATATCGCTGGATTGGCAAACCACACACATTACGGAATGGTTGAATCTGGTAATTTCAAGGCTGTTGTAAGTTCTGGCATTGGCACATGGATGTATCCCATTCGTACGGGAAGCGCTTCTGAAATAGTTAGAATAAAAATAAATTTTTTGAAAGAA
>JAAYFQ010000005.1 GCA_012728165.1 Synergistaceae bacterium
GAGTAACGGTAATATCTTAGCGTCAATATTTGTTTACGTGCGAAAAAGATAACGATAAAACACTAGGTCCAGAAATTCACGGCTTTTTGTTTGTTGATGTAAGTGAGGTGTTTCGATGGGTTTTCCGGATAGAAAAAAAATTGTACAGACTATAGTCCTAATTATTACAGTCTTTGCTTTGTATTTGATTCATAGAGAGGTTTCACAGTATAGCTTCTTGGATATACGTGCGGCTATTGCCGATATTCCTATATACAGGTTCGTCATGGCTTTTATTTTCACAGGTATTTACTATGCGCTTCTTACCCTTAATGACGGACTGGCGGTTAGGTATATAGGCAAATCCCTTAGCTGGGCAAGAACAGCATTCGCCTCATTCGTCAGCAACACCCTTTCGTTAAACCTGGGGATGTCACTGCTGACAGGCGGTTCATCAAGATACAGCATATATGGAAGTTACGGCCTAAAAATCTCAGAGATTACAAAGATTGTTGCTTTCTGTAATTTTACAATAACCATTGGATCTGTCGGCCTGCTCGGCCTCCTTTTACTTTTAAAACCGGTGGGCATACTTGCTCGCATGCCGGTGCTGCAAGTATGGGGAAAAATCATTGGATTTATTTTGCTATTTTTTGTAACTTCGGCCGGATTGTTAAGCCGGTCCGGAAAAAGCCTACGGTTTTTTGGACATGAAGTATCATTGCCTCCGCTTAAATGTTTTTTTGCACAGCTCTCAATATCTGTTACGAGCTTATTTTGTGCTTCCATGGTTCTCTTTTCATTGCTGCCTAGCAGCAACATACCAATTCACCATTACGTCGGCTGCTATGTGATATCTGTGCTTCTTGCGAGTTTAAGTCAGATCCCGGGCGGCGTTGGTGTGCTCGACCTAACAATCCTGATAACGCTTTTCCCATGGTATTCTCCTAGTGATCTGGTTGGCTCCTTAATAATATACCGAATAATTTACTATCTTTTTCCTCTGTGCCTTTCTGTCATTTTGCTTGGATGGCACCAATTTTCTTTATTAAGCCAAAATACAAAAGATGCCACAGCACGCGCGGGAAAAGAATTTCTTGCTATATACCCACAAATAATGTCGGTTGGGGTTTTCCTTGCAGGTGCCGTTCTGCTTTTCTCTAGTGCAACTCCGGGGCTGCCTCAGCGGCTTTCTTTGCTAAACAAATTATTACCGCCCTATGTCCTCGAGCTTTCAAATTTTCTGGGCAGCCTCGCCGGAATCGTACTTCTGCTTCTTGCTCAGGGAATAAGAAGAAGGCTCCGTATAGCCTGGCTGCTAACTACAATATTATTTGGGTTCGGGATTATACTTTCTTTACTGAAGGGACTCGATTACGAGGAAGCGTTGATTATAACAATATTTCTTCTTCCTCTCGTTGCAGCAAGAAAACATTTCGACAGAAATTCAAAGCTTCTATATCCGGACCTATCTTTAAACTGGAACATATCTACCGCTATCGTGCTCATCTCTGCTACTTGGCTGGGTTATTTTTCATATAAACATTCTGAATTCACCAGACAAAGTATATTAGGGTTTGCTCTTTCCGGAGAAGCTCCGTGGTTTTTAAAGGCCAGCGTCTCTTTGTCTATTCTGGTGGTTGTAACGTCTCTGTGGCAACTTTTTCGCACGAGATCCAATTTCGCTTTTATACCATCGGAGGATGACATGGTAGATGTGCGTAACATCGTACAGTCTTCTATTCAGTCATCAGCATTTCTAGCTCTCTTAGGAGATAAATCTTTTTTCTTCAGTCCCTCCAGAAAATCTATGATATTTTTTGCTCAAGAGCTATCGTATTGGTTTGTAATGGGAGATCCTGTCGGCGACCCTGAAGAATTTCAGGACCTTGCATGGTCGTTTCGCGAACAAGCCGCTTTGAGTGGAACAAAAGTTATTTATTACGAAGCAACTGAAGATGAGTTGCCTCTTTACATCGAACTCGGCTATGTACTTGTAAAAATA
>JAAYFQ010000164.1 GCA_012728165.1 Synergistaceae bacterium
AATAAGGGTTGCCTTAGTTCAGAGAGAAGAAAGCGATTGGGATGAGTGGGCTGATGTTTCATATCCTACTCTTTTAGATTTTGTTGCTGATTTCGAAGAACCTAAACAGCTCGTGCCTTGGGAATATAGAGAAATACACGCTAAGCGTGGAGACAAATGGATGAATGCAGCACACGAATTGACTCTTACTTTGCCCAAGCAAACATCACCGAATCTTGACTGCTGGATTTGTAGAGCCGCGGCTTTAGGAATTGACGCAATTCAAGTTTCACCTGATGCTGTCTTTACACATAGCGACTGGAAAGAAAGTCAATCGTTTTCACCAAAGTATATGGGACTGCCAATGTCAAAAGTCATAAAAGATTTTCTCGCCACGCGTTATCCGATGGTACGTGTTGTAACAGACCCTAATATAGAAGGATTAAAGTCTCCCAAAAACTCACTTGATTTGATGAGGTTTATGGAAAGAAAGATATTCTAAAAACGTGAAAAACACTGTTGGGAATCCAAGTACATTATTTGATTCAAAAAAAAAATAAAGATTCTCGTTTAATGTACGAAATTCCTCTTGCGGAAAGAATGCGTCCCAGTTCCTTAGAAGAGTTTGCCGGACAAAGTCAGATACTGAAAAAAGGAGAACCTCTGCGTGTTTTGCTTGAGGGTGGAAAAGTCCCAAGCTGTATACTATACGGCCCTCCAGGTACAGGTAAAACAACTCTTGTTCGACTTATGGCCAAAGTTACCAATAGAGAACTTCTTGAAATAAACGCTGTTAGCGCAAAGGTTGAAACCCTTCGAAATCTACTTAGTAAAGCTAAAGAGTCTAAACGTTTTTCGGGACGTTCTTCGATAGCTTTTGTAGATGAAATCTATCACTTCAATTCCAAACAACAAAACGTTTTGCTCCCTTCTGTAGAGACCGGAGACATAATTCTCGTCGGTACAACTACAGAAAACCCCTGGTTTGAAATTAATAAAACGTTACTCTCACGAATGGTAGTCTACACTCTTACTCCTATTCCTGAAGAGGATGTATATACGCTCCTTGTAAGGGCTCTCAATGATAAAGAGCGTGGACTAGGCATGCTTGAAGTTAGTGCGAATGAAAGTGTGCTCAGAAAATTGGCAACGCTTACAGGCGGTGACGCTCGCCAAGCTTTAACACGTCTAGAAGCTGCTGTTTCTTCTGTCGCGTTATGCGGTGGAAAAGTTTTGACCGAAGAAATAGTTTCGAAAAGTACCGGTATGGCTACACAACGTTATGATAGATCTTCAAATGATCACTATGATGCAACATCAGCTTTGATAAAAAGTATACGCGGTTCAGATCCTGATGCAGCTATATATTGGCTTGCAAGAATGCTTACAGGCGGAGATGATTTACGCTTTATCTGTCGTAGACTTTGCATCTCGGCGGCCGAGGATATTGGATTAGCTGATCCCATGGCTTTGTTGATTGCTCAAAATGCGACAGCAGCAGTGGACAGGGTAGGGATGCCAGAAGCTCAGATAATCCTTAGCGAAGCCGTAATATATCTTGCTTCAGCCCCCAAAAGTAACAGCGCATATCTTGCTATAAAAGCTGCAATGTCAGATGTAGCTTCAGGAAACATAATGGAAGTGCCATATCACCTTCGCAACGACGGAGAGGGATATGTATATCCCCATGATTTCCCTGGTCACTGGGTAGCACAGGCATATATTCCAGAAGTACGTAGGTTTTATAAACCTGGAAAAATCGGTGCTGAAATAAGAATAAAAGAAAGACTTAAAAACTTTTGGAAGAGATTCTCTGAAGATGAGGACTAAAATAAAAATTCTTACATTAATTCCGAAATACAAAAATATTTGTGATATGTAAAACATAAACAACAGACATTTGTGCGTAGACTCAAGTATCTGTTATTTTTTATTCTAAAAATGGTGTAAATTAGCAATTCATTAGCTGTTAATTTACTTACAGTTTTCCGCGTTTCTTATCTCCACAGCTACTTGCACAGAGATGATTAAAATGATATATTAAACAACGTTTCATTCTTTAGGAATAATGCCGAAGTGGCGGAATGGTATACGCAGAGGACTCAAAATCCTCCGGGTTCACGCTCGTGGGGGTTCGACTCCCCCCTTCGGCACCACTTTTACTCAGAAAAGCAGACTCT
>JAAYFQ010000165.1 GCA_012728165.1 Synergistaceae bacterium
AAAGAGTTTGCAACAAAAACTCGTCTTCTCTATGATGCAATCGGAGACAGCACCAGTGTTTCAGTTTCCTATCCTTGGATTGGTTTCTACTTCACAGGTATGACACCTGCAGAAGCAGAGCAGCTTGCCTACGAATCACACACAAAGTACCGTGCACTAGGCTTGGCAGCAGCCAGCAACTGGACAAAGAAATCATGGGAAAGCCCAAAGAACTACAAGAGCCTTTCAGGTCCATTTAAAGTAAGCTTCCGTCAGTCAACAGGCGCTTCAAAAGAAATGCTCGAACTTCTTAAGAAGCTCGACGCTAACGGAATTGATGTTTGGATTTGCTCAGCATCACCTGTAGTAGCAATCAGAGGCCTCATGCGCGCATGGAACTTTGAAGGCGTAAGAGACACTGTCAGCATGACATACCACCTCAAAGATGGTAAGTACATTGCAAAATACGACTACGACCAGCACCCCCAGACACAGGGCGTAGGCAAATCAGAAGCATTTGTTAAAAAGGTTGTTCCTTTCTATAATGGAAGAGGACCTATCTTTGGAGCAGGCGACTCACAGGGTGACTTTAACTTCATGACCGAATTTAAAGACACTGTTGCAGGAATCATGATCAACCGTATTCGTAAAGACGACGCAGCACTTTGCACAGTAATTGCAGATTACCAGGATGCACACAATGTAACCTTGGCAGACGCAATGAAAAAAGGCGAAATCCGCTTTGTTGGACAGGGCCGTGACGAAAACACCGGACTATTCAGACCTTCACCTGCATCAATTATGCTTGGTAAGGACAAAGAAGGACTTCTCTCCGAAAAAGCACAGGGTTGGAGAAAGATGCTCGAAGACGGAACATATACACCTAACTCACTTCTTAACGACTGTGTAAAACTTACAGGCAAACTTAAGAAGTACCAGGGTACAAAGACCAGATAGTATTAACTAACTATTTAAATCTTTGAATTCCCAAATAAACATAAAAGGGAGCTTTTGTCGCAAGACGAAAGCTCCCTTTCTTATTAAGGATTAATATTGAAAAAAACAAAAAGCAATTATTGTCTCAAGCGAAATTATATTTTTTAAACTTTTCTTAATGGTGATATTAGATTTGTTGCATAAAAAATTAAAAGAATTAATTAAACTAAGAATTCTGGTTGCAAAGAAAGAGCGATTTATACTGTTGATAAAAAGCTAAAATCATTCGTTAAGAGCGGATAAATAGTATAAATCGGAATAAACAAATGCAAGAAATAGAATTGTATTCTAACTTAGGCCTACTGGCATAATAAAGGGAACATTCTCTAATCATCTATTAGAGAAAATAGTTTTAGATAGCAACAATAACAAAAGGTGTCTCTGCTTAAAGCAGAAACACCTTCATGTATATTCTAATAATTATGTAATTCGCGAAATAATACTGTCTAATGTTTTTGAGAAACGATCGTCATCTTCGCTTTTTCGCTTTGAAGGTCCTTTTGTTCTTCCTCCACTTTTGCGGAACTCTGCTTTTATATTACGTTCTTCAAGCATAAAGTCCATTTTGTCTGAAAGATACTCTATGCCAATAGGGTTAATCGCATAAGCCTTTCGTGAAAGAACCATTGCAGCTAAACCCCAGTCTTGAGTTATCACTATATCGTTTTCTTCTGTTAAGTTCATTACCTTAATATCTGCTTCCTGAGATGCATTCCCAACTGTAATATGCAAGTCCGATTCAATGTTGTGGTTGAAACTAGCAACTGTCACCACTTGTATATTTGCTTTTCTACCTGCTTTTATAGCGTATAAAAGAACGTTCTTGGGGCACGCATCAGCGTCAACGATTATTTTCATGGCAGTGTTATTAAATTTTGTAAAATAATTTTCACTATGATTTTAAACAGCCGCAACATTCTTGATTTGCCGAGTCTGTTACTTCCGCTTCAAGACTTTTTATATTTATACGGCCCTGTCTGTGTAGTGTTAGCGCCAAAGAGATAATTGTGGCAGGCGACACTCCTATTGTTTTTGCTACTTTTTCTGGCACTATTTTGCCAGTTTTATTTACTTCATTAACGAATTCTTCTCCAATACATGCAATCCATTCTTGAAACAAAGCTTGCATTTCTGGTGTGCTAGAACAAGCTGTCTGACTTAAAGTAAGCACAGACTCAAAAACTCTTGCTGAAGTAAGCTCTAGCGAATGAATAAGAGTGTTCATATTCTGATTTTGAGAATTCTTTATATTAATATCCATAATATCTCGCTCCAATCTGTTTATTATTACAATTCAACTATATAATGATATCATAAGAAAAAGTTTTGTATTATCCTGTGCTATTTGATTATAGCAACAATATATTGTATAAATATCTTTGCTAATAGAATTATTATGAGGAGTGAAACCATATATGTCTACAAAATTATTAGAAGGCGGGAAACTTGGAATTATGTCCGACACGCATGGAAGTTTGCCAGCGTGGAAAGCCGCTCTTTCACTTTTTGGTGATGTTGACGCAATACTACACGCAGGAGACGTTATCTATCATGGACCAAGAAATATGATTCCGGGAGGATATACTCCAGCAGATTTAGCCGAAGAGATTAAAAATTATAAGGACACACTGCTTATTTCAAGAGGAAACTGTGATGCAGATGTTGATCTAATGTTGATTGACAAATTAGCACCTCAATATATAACGGCTTGGTGGAATGGAAAGAAGATTCTTATGATGCATGGAGATAATTTCCCTCTGCTACGCAAAATGGCTTTTGATTATGACGCTGACTTGGCTATATCAGGACATACGCATATAGCATCTTTGATTAGAGAAGGAAACACAATTTTTCTGAACCCTGGTTCTACAACAATTCCAAAAGGAAAAGATTCTGCTAGTGTGGCAATTGTAGACGAAAACGTTATTTCAATTTTAACTTTGACGGGGGAGGTGCTTTATAGTGAGCAGTGGTGAACAAGAACTTATAGCTCTCTTCCGTAAGAAAAACTTCTGGCCGCAACTTCTTTGGGTAATGACAATGATTGTATCTGTCACTGTAAGCTCGCTTTTAAATTCTCCACCGCTTTTCGTTGCCTCGATACTTATTCCTTTTTTAGGTCTTAATGAGTCAGGCAGATGGTCATACAAAACTAATTTGTTGCTATGTGTTATTTCTGCAGTAGCCGGTACAGTTTTTGGAATTTTCAAATGGTTTGAGATGATGTCCGTCTTTATTTTACTGTTCACTGTAGGAGGCTTTATGCTTTATTACAAAGAAAAGTCAACGCGACTCCTTCCTATTCTGAATAATCTTGGAAACAAAGTCTCACAGGGAAAAAACCTTCAAGAAGTGATCAGCCTTTCACTGGAACAAATCGAAAGAATACTTCCAGAGTGTGAGGTAATAATAGCGATTGAAGATGGTACTGGAAAACTATTTTTACCGGAAACAGCGACTTCTCCAAAGAAGATGCTGAGAAGAAACGGTTCCGCGATGTGGAAAGTTTTCGCTTCAGGCCGATCATATGTGACAGGTTCAATCGAAATCTCAAGAGACCATCCATTATGGCGCGATGCTTGTTCAATGATGGTGGTGCCACTTAAAGCACGAGGAGATAAATTTGGAGTGTTAGAAATAGAATCACCTTTAATGAATGATTTCTCACAGGTGAATCTTTTAAATCTTGAGGCTATAGCCTTTGTAATATCACAGTTAATATATCCATTCTCATCTCTTATGGATTTAAATGGAGAGGAAATAAATATTAATGCTAACAATTGATATGCATATACATAGCACTTATTCTGATGGAACTTCATCAGTGAAAGAAATAGTAAAAGCTGCGAAAAAAAGAGGGCTTTCTTTAATTAGTCTCACAGATCATGACACTACAGCAGGACTTGAACCCTTTATGAAAGCATGTAATCATTACAAAGTAAACGGATTGCGTGGCATAGAGCTTTCTGCTGAAGCAGATTTCATGTTACATATTTTAGGATATAGAATAAGACCAAATGCACCTGAGTTTGAGCAAGCATTGAATGAGATTAGGCTACATAGAGATGAAAGAAATGAGCTAATTTGTGAAAAACTTCAGGAATTAGGTATGGATATAAGAATAGAAGAGGTAAGAGCGCTTTCTGGAGGAGAAGTTGTTGCAAGACCACATATAGCTACCCTTATGATGAAACGTGGATATGCTTCTACGAGAAGCCAGGCTTTTGCAAAATATCTTGGTCGCGGAGGAGCTGCTCATGTCTCTCGCAAAAGATTTTCTCCTGAAAAATGTATAGAACTTATAAACAGTGCAGGAGGACTTGCAGTAATAGCACACCCATTTCACACCGGCCTTGAAGATGACGATTTACGAGAACTTATATCGAAACTAAAAGACGCTGGCTTGTGGGGTATAGAATCAATATACTCAGGAAATGATTTAACAGAAACATATAAATGCCTTTCTTGGGCGAAAGAATTCGGACTTTATTCAACAGCGGGTTCGGATTTTCATGGATCAACCAGGCCTAATATAAGTATTGGACATGTAGTGAGAGAAGATTTTCTACCTTGGGCAAGATTGGGCATTTCAATATAAAAGGAAATAACTGTTTATATCATGAATAAACTGAAATATTAATCTTTGGCTTAAAATAATATAGTGTGATTTTATGCACAATATTATTTTATAATAAAACACAATAACGCTTAGTACCTTCAATGCATAATTCGTTTTTAAAAGTCTAAACTTTAATTAGGGGGCACATCATAATGGAGAATATAATTGATCTTCGCAGTGACACAGTAACCAAACCTTCGAAAGAGATGAGGCGTGTTATCTCATCGGCTCTTGTAGGAGATGATATCTACGGAGAAGACCCCTCTTCTAACGCTCTTTCAAAATATACCGCGGAGTTAATGGGAAAAGAAGATGCTATATATACTTGTTCAGGAACAATGGGAAACCTTCTAAGCTTTCTCACAGCAGGACAACACGGCGAGAGTTTGCTGGCGGGTGAAAATGCACATGTATGGTGTTCTGAGGTTGGTGGACTTTCTGGAGTAGCGGGGCTATGTCCTTATCCGCTTACAGATGACGAAGGAATTCCCAAAGTTGAAGATATTGCAAAAGCAAGCCGAGCGGACGGAAACATTCATCATCCTGACACAACTATACTGACACTGGAAAATACACATAATTATAGAGGAGGAATAGCGGTTGCTCCTGACCGTTTCGCTGCAGTGGCAAGAGAGGGCAAACGACTTGGATTTCACGTCCATCTTGATGGTGCTAGAATATTCAATGCCTCTGTTCTACACAAAGTGAATGTAAAAGTTTTCACAAAAGAGGTAGATTCTGTGCAATTCTGTCTTTCAAAAGGGCTCGGCGCACCGTTGGGTTCGATGCTGTGTGGAACACACGAATTTATTCAAAAAGCAAAAAAGTGGCGTAAACGTTTAGGTGGAGGGCAACGTCAGCTTGGTATTGTCGCAGCCGCTGGACTCTATGCGTTACAGAATAACATTGATCGACTTGTCGAAGACCATGAAAACGCGGCAATTCTTTTTGAGCTTTTGAAAAAAGGCGGAGTTGCTGTAGAAAACGTACTCAATATGACAAACATGGTATTCTTTCTCTTGCCTGAAGACATTAAAGATGAGAAAGAATTTTTGAATGATTGTGCAAAACATGGACTGCTTCTAAACACTATGGGAGCTGGAAGAGTCCGTCTTGTGACTCATCTTGACGTGAGTCGTAAAGATATAGAACGTGCAGCTGAAATTATAATTGGAGTGTTGTCAGAATGACGCAATTTTTGAGCCGTAAAGAAGTAGAAGCTCTTTCTTCTTGGGTTCTTGATGAATCACTACGTGCCGGAGTAACAGCAGCAGATGTACTTTATTCTGAAGGATCTAGTTCAAGACTTTCTCTAATGGATGGCGAGGTCGAAGAGTGCGTTTCTGGTTTTAGTGCCGGAATAGGAGTTCGTACTATAATGTCTGATGGTAGACAGGGGATTGCATATGGCAACAGTTTAGACCGTTTGTCTGTCAAAGAACTTGTTGAGTGGAGCGCGACTAACTGTCGCAATGCCGAGCCAGAAGAGGGAATATCTCTCTATACAGGGAAACTTATTACTGATCCTGCAATTGAGCTTGAGGATCCTCTTATAGCTGAGATAACAGCTAAAGATAGAATGAAATATTGCACGGAAATGAACGATTATGCTAAATCTTTGGATAAGCACATTCTATCTGTACGAACTGCTGGATGGCAAGATGGGTACGGCTCTTCTTTCTACTGCACAACTACTGGACTTGCAGGATGGGAACGCGGAAGCAGTGCAAGCTGTGGAGTTGTTGTTCTTGCTCAGGATGGAGCATCTACCGAGATGGGCGGATATGGAGACGAATCTCGCAGACTCGATGAACTTGATATAAAGACTATTGCATCAGAAGCGGTAAAAAAGACCGTTCTTTCTTTGGGAGCTTCGTCAATGAAGACTGGAACGTACACAGTTATAATAGATTCAGAAACTACGGCGTCACTGATTGATATAATCGGAAACTTATTTTGTGCACCCGAAATACACAAGGGACGCTCAATGATGCAAGATAGTCTTGGTACTGCTGTAGCTTCTTCTTGTATTACACTGATTGATGATGGTAGAATACCATGGAAGTCAGGTACATCTTCTTGGGATTCCGAAGGAGTTCCCACAGGAAGTACTGTTTTGATAAAAGATGGAATTGCGTCTTCTTACCTTTACAACCTTCAGTATGCATGGAAAGATGGAGTTAAATCAACGGGCAATGCTTGTAGGGGATTGTCTTCTCTGCCTGATGTAGGCACTTCAAATCTTATTCTGCAAGCAGGGAAAGAAAGCAAAGAAGTTCTTATCTCAAATGTAAAACGAGGACTTTATATCACAGAATTTATGGGTCTTCACACAGTTGACACGGTCAGTGGAGATTTCTCGATAGGAGCGAAAGGACTTATGATTGAAAATGGAGTTCTTACTCACGCTGTCAGCGGAGTAACTATCGCTTCAAACTTAATGAAATTTATCAAAAGCATTGTTTCGGTGGGTTCAGATTTAAAATATTTCGGTTCTATTGCGGCACCGACTGTGGTGGTGGAAAATATTGTTATTGCGGGCGAATAAAAAACTATTAAAATTAGCAATTTTTTCTCTGCTAATTCTTTTATTGACGGTTGTTTCTGCTTTCGCTGAAACAACGCAACTTTATTATGGCGAAATAAAAAAAGGTGACATTACTTCACGCAAAAATTCGTATGGCGGGACAGATGTTGCAATTGAAGAAGTTATGACTTCTCTTGGACTTGCAAGGTCTTCTAATCCTCAAGCTATAGTTGTTGTATTTGCCGGAAAGAAAATGGAATTCTGGAGTGGTGCTACTGTTGTGCGGAGTAGTGGCGCGCTAGTAAGTTTACCCGCACCTATAGGTATTGAAGGAGCTCATTGGTGGATAGATTCTAAATCGATGCTCCACATACTAAATGAATTTTATGTATCAATCGGAAGAAAAGCAGAAATGAGTTGGGATAAGCCTTTTAAGTCAGCAACTTCCTTAGATAAGGTCCCCTATGTGTCACCCGCTGCTACGGCGATTTCCGAAGTTGTTAAGGCAGCAGCGAAAAATGGAAAAACAAATACTGCAGCGGATAACGTAAAGCAGCAAGAAGCAGCTCCAGTAACTGTTATTGCTACTCCTCCTGTCATGACTACACCAACAAAACGTGTAAATACATCGTTCAGCAATTCAGGTCGGCCTGTTGTAGTTCTCGACGCCGGACATGGAGGTCGGGATCCAGGGGCTGTCGCAAATGGAGTTAGAGAAAAGGATATAAATCTAAAAGCGGTTCTGACTCTGGGTAATATTTTAGAAAATAAGGGAGTAGATGTCCGTTATACTAGAAAAACCGACGTTTACCTAAAACTTGGACAGCGTACTGCCTTTGCAAATGACAATAAAGCCGATGTGTTCGTAAGTATTCATTGTAATGCAATGCCAAAAGGTAAGCACGCAGCAGGACTTGAATATTATATTATGGCGCTTCCCTCTGACAAAGATGCTATGCAGTTAGCTATTTATGAAAATAAGGAATTGGTGAGCGAGAATGACAACGCAACGACAGTTGCAGAGCGCGCAGATAAAAAAACCAATCTTCTACTTAAAATACTTGGTGATATGCAGCAAAATAATAAAATAGGTGATAGCACAAAGCTTACAGAAGTTATGCATCAGCATGCTAAGTCTGCAGGCCTTCCAATGCGTAAGGTCGCACAGGCTCCTTTCTTTGTTTTAAGAGGCGCAGGTATGCCAGCTGTACTCATAGAAATGGGCTATCTCACAGATGCTTCTGATGCAGCAAAACTAAGAACTCAAAGTTATCTTGATTCGCTATGTTCAAGTTTTGCCGAAAGCATTACCGCATACATAAAAGATAATCCTGTAGTATCACGCTGAGTAGTTTGTAGGAGGAATAAAAATGAGAGACTTAGAAGAGAATTCTAGAAATATTGCGAATAAAAACAAGAGAGACAGAGGTCTAGACGAACCAACAGTACGTCGCAGAGGGCCAAGTCCTCATGCTGTATCACGAAGAAGAAATGAAGAAGACGATTATGAAGAGAGAGAATCTCGTTACTCCAGAGCTTCATTGGAGGATGATGACGAAGACACTTTCGAACAACAGCTTAGGCGCAGGACAACCACAAGAAATCAGTATCAAGATGATTTCGATGACGAAGAAGAACTGCATATACAAAGAGCTCCGCTGCTTGTAAGGCTTTTTGCCTGGATAGCAGTGTTGATAATCTTTTTTGCCTGTGGCTATGTTGGTGCCAATTATTTTTTTAG
>JAAYFQ010000166.1 GCA_012728165.1 Synergistaceae bacterium
ATATGAGCTCGGCTCTTTTACTAATAACTTCATCATTAGGAATGTTTTTTAAACAAATCATAAATTCATCTCCGCCAAGACGTCCTAATAAGTCTCCGCAGCGCATAATCTTTTTTAAGTTATCAGTGATTTCAACAAGCGTTTTGTCTCCTTCTCTGTGTCCGAACATATCGTTTATATCCTTAAAATCGTCAATATCTATCATTATAAAAGCATGTTGAGCAAGAGCGTCACCTTCATCTATAAGAGCTGTCATCTGACATACAAACTCATTGCGATTTAATACTCCTGTCAAAGGATCTTTCTTTGCCTGAGTTTGGAGCAACAAATCCGCGCACTTTAGCTCATCTATATCCTCAAACATTATGAGTGCTTTGATGTCTGCAGAATATGGGTCTTGTACCATCTGAATGCTTGCTTTTATCCAATTAAAAGTGCCATCTTCTTTTTTTGTACGATATTCAAAAATGTCATTTGTTGTGTCTTGATAAAAGTCTGCAAGCATACGCTTTCTGGAAAAAAATCTTTCGAAGCTATTAATGTCTTCATCAAAGATGAGATGTTTTACTGCATAATCCAGCATCGTTGAAAACTTCGTATCAATGCTACCTAAAATTTGATAAGGCAAATTTTTATCTTCGCGCTCACACAAATCCTTTGTTAGATTACATTCGTAGTAAGTAATTTTTTTTCTTTGAATCGAATCAAGTTTCTGCTGCCAACGTTTATATGCCAGTTCTTTTTCTCGCTGAATCGTAAAATTCTCTAAAGAAACTATTGCGTGCAGGGGCTGCCCTGCATCAGAATATACCATTGTAAACATTCCTCGATACCAGATAAACTCACCAGAGGCTATACGAGTTAGCGCGACAACTATTCCCTCCGGAGCACCATTCAGCATGGCATCATAAAACAATTTATAGTCTTCTATGCTTTCTTCTGCAATCAACCCTGATTCAATGCTGCTTTCTGGCATATTTTTTTCAATTAGGGGAAGACCTAGTACTTCTGCCATTTTGGGCTGGTTGTATTGTGTTTTTGTATTTATATCGTAGCGAAAAACCAATTTTCCGCTCTGTTCTGCTGTTATGCGATACTCTTCCTCACTTATAAGTAGCTGTTCATGTTCTTTGCGCAAAGCTCTTGTTTGCTTCATATCTAATATTATGATAAATAAAATTAGGGAAATAGCACTAAGTAAAACAATTACCATGGAAATTTGGCCGCTTTTTACAATAACATTAAAATCGGTATTCACAATTGAGGCGGGAACAACATTAAAAATTATCCAATCATTTACACCGATAGGCTGATAGTTCGCATATCTGTGCTGGCCATGGATCTTGTAGGAAAAAATACCAGGGGTGTGATTTTGTACATCGGCAATCCGCTGCTCAAGAGTATAGCCGTTGTCTAAAGTACCACTTCTTAGCGATTCAAAGATATTTTGGTTATCTGTAAGAAAGTCATATTTTTTGCTTGATGCAATAATATCGCCATTAACATTGCAAACATGAGAATATCCCTCTTTACCAAAACCCTGAGGATTAAGGAACTTTCGAAAGTTTTCATCGGTATAACTGGCAAATATAATACCCTTTACGCCGTTTTCGTCTTTAATTGGAACAGAAATTATGATTCTTGCTTTTCCCTCAAGATTGTCTTTTTTAACCCATTCAATTGCGCGCTCACCTTTTATTGCTTTTCTAAAATATTCTCTGTCATTAATTTTTGTGGTTTTTCCGTTGTGTAGATACGCGTTGCCTTCAATATCTGCATAACCAACGCTCGAAAACTTTGAAACTCTAATAAGTTTTTCCATGTAAAGAATTATTTTTTCAATATCGAACTCTTTACCCAGAACAGCTAAATTCGCAAACGACTCAACAATTTCATATTTTCCTTCAAGCGCAACATTAAAAGCTATAACCTGTGTATTAGCGGACTCCCGCAAGTTCTGGTAAGCGTGTTGTTGAAGTTTTAGAGCTATTTCGCGTTGATATACGTGCATAGCAACAGCAGCAATCACAATTAAAATGACTGGAATCGTTAGTCTCAACAAAAAATTTCGATTATTTGTTTTTACAGCAAATCTTCCCTTCTAAAAACACTAAAGGTTGTTATTAAAAGCAATATGCGATAAAAACTTTATTTGCGACTATATACACAGATATTATAACGCTTCAAGAGCTTCAATTCAAGGGTATTTGTAGGCGCCATGTACGTAATAACTAAAAGCATAAATTATTCAATTTTAAAATTTTTTGAAACTCGCAAGCATTGTTTTTATTGTAAAAATTAGACTCTCATGTTCAATTCTTTTAACGTCAAATCGTAAAAACTTGAAGGTGCATTCTATCATGAAGCCAATACCAAACACAGCAACGACAGTCCCTATGCCTACTTTTGCTTTCAAAAGCCAACCTATAAAAAGAACTGTCCCTTCAATAACTCCTCTGACTATCCCTATCGGAACCTTCGGGAAAGTCTTTCCCAAAGCTACCATAAGTGAATCTCTAGGGCCGCATCCCAGAGCGCTTCCAATATAAAAATAACTACCAACTGCCATAAATAATTGTCCTATAAGCAACATTGCCAATCCTACCCAAAAATTTGTAGCAATCGGAACAATTTTTATCGAGAGAAAGAAATTCACGAATAGACCAATGAATAAAATATCTATTAACGTGCCCAATCCTATTTTTTCTTTAAGAAAATAAGTAAGGATTAGAATAATGAGCCCAGTAAGCTGCAATATAGTTCCATAAGAAAGGGGGGTTATGTTCGAAACCCCGATGGTAAAGGCTTCCCATGGAGCAAGCCCAATATTTGACTGTATGTTTAGATAGGGACCTACTGAATATAGAAGAAGTCCTAAGGTTAAACGAAATATTCGGTTTTTATAATTTGAGTGCTTTGTTTCTATCATAATTTATATATCCCTGCCATTCTTTAACAGAGGAACTATATATATGTGCTAACGATTTGTCAATTCAATCGGTTCTGTTTTCCCTATCACTCGAAAAGCTGTGTATTTAAATCTATTTTGCGTCAACGATATTATGTGGTTTTAAAAATTTGAGAGAGTCTACGAAGTGTGTTTTCCATACTTCGCTAAACTCTCTCAAACGCTTTAGTTATATAAGTTTACAAAAGGGACGAGTGTAAATTACAGAAATGCGCGATTTAGAATGAAGAGCGCCGCCAAAACATACATGATCCAATGAATATCTTTGCTTTTTCCTGTAACGATTTTAAGAATAACATAACTAACTATACCGAATTCAATTCCGGCAGCAATACTGTATGCGAAAGGCATTATAAGGAACGCCATTAGTGCTGGGAAAAATTCTGTCCAATCGTCGAAAACCAATTCTTCAAAGCCCATCATCATGTAGCATCCAACCATCATAAGAGCGGGAGCAGTTGCACAGGCAGGAACTACAGAGATAAGAGGGTTAAAGAACATAGCAAGTAAAAATAGAGCCGCGACTGTCAATGCAGTAAGTCCAGTACGACCACCCTGTTCAACTCCGCTTGCGCTCTCAACATATGTGGTAACTGTTGATGTTCCTAAGACTGCGCCAGCGACAGTGCCGACCGCATCTGCCATAAAAGCTTGTGTAGCCCTTGGAAGATTGCCGTCTTTGTCAAGCATTTTTGCACGGCTTGAAACTCCAACAAGAGTTCCAACGGTGTCAAAGAAGTCAACAAAGAAAAAAGTTAAAACAACTATCCAAAAATTGGGGTTCATTATTCCAGAGAAATCCATTTTCCAAAATATTGGGGCAACTGACGGAGGCATTGAGAAAATCGCTGTCGGCATAGTTGTCACACCAAGAGGAATTGCGACAACAGTTACTGCCGCTATACCGATAAGGATCCCTCCGCGGACTTTTTTGACCTCTAGCGCGACCATAAGAATAAGTCCCGCTAGTGCGAGTAATGCTGGGACGTTTGATCTTAGATTCGTGATTGAAACAAGAACGGCATCATTTTTAACAACAATTCCTGCATTTTGAAGGCCAATAAATGTTATGAAAAGCCCTATTCCTGCAGCAATACCTATTTTTAATGTTTTCGGAAGAGAGTTAACAGCCTCTTCTCGTACTTTCGTAAGCGTAAGAATTATAAAAAGTATTCCTTCGATAAAGACAGCGGTAAGTGCTGTCTGCCAAGGAATACCCATTCCAAGTACTACTGAATAAGTAAAGAATGGAATAAGACCAACTCCCGCAGCAAGTGCAAAAGGATAATTCGCTAGTATTGCCATTAAGAATGTGCCGAACGCAGCGCCTACGCACGTTGCGGTGAGGACAGCGC
>JAAYFQ010000167.1 GCA_012728165.1 Synergistaceae bacterium
ACCAAGAGTATATTCATATGGAGATCACTTTTTCTCTAGCGAACTGCAGAGCGATGACAAGAGCCATCGCTAGTAATGGGTGCATACGTAATCCACCTATAAGTCCTATCACAAGCAAAAAGGGGACAAAATTCCACCATCGAGAAGATAGAGTTTTTCTTACGTTTTTAAAAACAACAACAGTAATAATAGCCCCAGTTCCAGCAAGGACACCGTTAAAAAATCCTTGAACTTGTGTAACATGAGAATATTTAAGCACAAGTGGACTAAGAATCAATACGATTATAAAGGGAGGAAGAATTGCACCGAGAACGGCTACAAAACTTCCGATGAGTCCTTTATAGTGTTTGCCCATGAGCCACGATAGAGAAACGGCAATTGGTCCTGGCATTGAGGCAGCCAGACTGACTATATCGGCAAATTCATTGGGATCAATATCTTTACGTTTTTCTTGATCAAGTTGAACCATACCGAGAATAACTATGCCGCCGCCAAAAGTTACGGCGCTTATTCTAAAAAAGAAAAAGAAAAGTTCAAAAAGTGTCATTCAATCGCTTCTTTCATAAATACTAAGTCAATCATTTATTCTAGAGTAATATTAAGGTTAAATCAAATAGTTCGAGACAGTATATAGGAATAGTGTTTGTATTTTATAATACAAAGTGTAGAATATGGTTATTGCTTTATTTTTTTAAAACTAGAGGGAGTGATTCTTATGTCTTGGTTTGAGAAACAGTTTAAACTTAAGGAAAACAACACAGATGTAAAGACAGAAATGCTTGCCGGACTTACCACATTTATGACAATGGCTTACATTATCTTTGTGTGTCCTGAAATGCTTTCAAAAACAGGAATGCCTTTCGGCGCTGTCCTCACTGCAACGTGCGTAGGAGCTGCTTTCGGCACATTTTTAATGGCAATACTAGCGAACTATCCTTTTGCACTTGCTGCGGGAGTTGGTCTTATTCCATTCTTTACTTATTCAGTTGTACTTGGAATGGGTATACCTTGGCAGACAGCACTTACCGCTGTCTTTATCGAAGGAATACTTTTTATAATTCTTACGCTTACGAAAGTACGAGAAGAGGCTGTTAACTCTCTTCCGAAAACATTAAAAATAGGTATTGCTGCGGGGATAGGACTTTTTATAACATTTATTGGCCTTCAAAATGCAGGAATTGTTGTCAAAAATGATGCGGTTCTTGTTTCAATCACTAATCTAAGATCAAACGTTCCAGCATTGCTTGCACTGGCCGGACTTATTCTTATGGTCGCGCTTGAGGTCAAAAAAGTCCGCGGAGGGATCCTTATCGGTATAGCGGCAGTAACGATTGTCGCAATTCCTCTTGGTGTGACAACTATGCCGACAGCAATTTTCTCAATGCCTCCGTCTGTTGGCCCAATATTTTGGAAAATGGATTTCTCTGGAATAATGAACCCCAATTTTTGGATAGTTGTTTTAACTTTTTTCTTTGTTGATTTCTTTGACACCGTTGGAACTCTAGTTGGAGTTTCAAGTCGTGCAAAAATGCTTGACAAAGACGGCAATCTTCCAAGGGCTACACAAGCTTTTATGGCAGATGCGGTTGGCACAGTGGCTGGTGCAGTCTTAGGAACATCAACAGTTACCACATATGTTGAGAGCGCAAGTGGAGTTGAACAGGGTGGTCGTACCGGACTTACTGCATTGACAGTCGCGGCTCTATTTTTACTTGCTATGTTCTTTAACCCTCTTATCTCTGTAGTTCCTGCCTGTGCAACTGCTCCCGCTCTTATGATGGTCGGATGCTACATGATGATGGGCTTTGAAGATTTGGTTTTCGATGATTGGACAGAATTTTTCCCAGCACTAATGGCGTTCCTTATCATGCCTTTCGCATATAGTATCGCTGCCGGAATTGAATTCGGTATAGTTAGTTATGTTATTCTTAAAATCGTTACAGGAAAAAGCAAAGATATACACTGGATTATGTATGTTTTGGCAGCGCTCTTCATTCTAAATCGCGCATTTCTGTAAATTACACTCTATTCTTTTATAAACTTATATAGCTACAACATTTGAGAGAGTTGATCGAAGTATGGAAACACACTTTGAGGACTCTCTCAAATTTTTAAAACCACCTAATATAGTTGACGCAAAATAGATTTAAATACACAGTTTTCCGAGTGATAGGAAAAAACAGCACGGATTGAATTGACAAATCGTTAACACATATATATAGTTCCTCTGTTAAAGAATGGTAGGGGTATATAAATTATGATAGAAACAAAGCACTCAAATTATAAAAACCGAATATTTCGTTTAACCTTAGGACTTCTTTTATATTCAGTAGGTCCCTATCTAAACATACAGTCAAATATTGGGCTTGCTCCCTGGGAAGCCTTTACAATCGGGGTTTCGAACATAACCCCTCTCTCTTATGGAACGATATTACAACTTACTGGGCTCATTATTCTAATCCTTACTTATTTTCTTAAAGAAAAAATAGGATTGGGCACGTTAATAGATATTTTATTCATTGGTCTATTCGTGAATTTTTTTCTCTCGATAAAAATTGTTCCGATTGCTACAAATTTTTGGGTAGGATTGGCAATGTTGCTTATAGGACAATTATTTATGGCATTTGGTAGTTATTTTTATATTGGAAGCGCTCTGGGATGCGGCCCAAGAGATTCGCTAATGGTTGCCTTGGGAAAAACTTTTCCTAAGGTTCCAATTGGTGTAATCAGAGGAATGATTGAGGGGACAGTTCTTTTTATAGGTTGGCTGTTGAAAGCAAAAGTCGGCATAGGAACTGTCGTTGCAGTGTTTGGTATTGGCTTTATGATAGAATATACCTTCAAGTTTTTACGCTTTGACGTTAAAAAAATTGAACACGAGAGTTTAATTTTTACAATAAAAACAATGTTTGCGAGATTCAAAAAAAATTAGAGTAACCCATTCATACTTTTAGTTATCATGTACAGTGTACTTATAAGCACTATTGTCTTAAAACTGTCGTGGCGATACAATAGTTGTGAAGAGTTAGAAATAAATTTTTGTCATATATTGATTTTAATCTCAACTTTTCGTTTTTTTAGAAGGAGAGTATCGCCATAAATATAAAAAAGCGAAATTTTTTGCTAATGCTAGCGATTCAAGTCATTTTAATTGTGATTGCTGGTGTTGCTATGCTTGTCTTTCAACGTCAGATGGCTCTAAAGATTCGACAACATGCCTACCAAACCATACAGGAGTCCGCTAAAACACAGGTCATAGCTTTTAATATTGCACTTGACGGGAAATATGAAATTATTGAGACGCTTGCCAACCTCCCTATTATGGGCAAAGATTTCGATATCGAAAAAATAATTCTTTACATGGAAAACTTTGTTAAAGTTTCAAAGTTTTCCAGCGTTGGTTATGCAGATATTGAAGGAAACGCTTATCTACATAACGGGCAAATCACAAAAATTAATGATAGAAAATATTTTAAAAAAGCAATAAAAGGCGAGCGTGCAATTGAATGGGTTGAAAAAGGCAAGGTTGAGAAAAAAACGAGAATCTTAATTTCTGTTCCGATTAAAGACAAAAACGGCGTAAAGGGTATCATATTTGCCAGTTATACCGATGAAAACTTTCGAAAATTTCTTAATCCTCAAGGTTTTGGTAAAGAGGGATATTCCTATGTTTGCCAAGCTAATGGCGATATCATTGCATCAAGCAAAAAATATGACTTTCTTACAGATAGCCAAAATATTTTTGAATCGCTAAGAAGTGCTATTTTGGACAAAGGCTATACTCTTGAGCAGCGGATTGCCGATATACACAACCTTACCCCTGGCATTTTTTCCTACACAATCCATGGACAACATAGATATGCGAGCTATCAGCCTATCGGTGTAAATAATTGGATAATTTTTAATGTTGTTCCCGCCTCAATTGTAAATGCCGATTTTAAAATTATTGCAAAAAGCGGCCAAATTTCTATGGTAATTGTTTTACTTAGTGCTATTTCCCTAATTTTATTTATCATTATATTAGATATGAAGCAAGCAAGAGCTTTGGCCAGAGAACATGAACAGCTACTTATAAGCGAAGAAGAGTACCGTATAACGGCGGAACAGAGCGGAAAATTGGTTTTTCGCTACGATATAAACACAAAAACACAATACAACCAGCCCAAAATGGCAGAAGTACTAGGTCTTCCTCTGATTGAAAAAAATGCACCTGAAAGCAGCATTGAATCAGGGATGATTGCAGAAGAAAGTATAGAAGACTATAGATTGTTTTATGATGCCATGCAGAGCGGTGCTCCGGAGGGAATAGTTGTCTCACTAACTCGTATGAGCTCTGGTGAGTTTATCTGGTACCGAGGAATGTTTACAATGATATATTCTGATGCAGGGCAGCCGCTGCACGCAATAGTTTCTTTGGAGAATTTTACTATTCAGCGAGATAAAGAACTGGCATATAAACGCTGGCAACAGAAACTTGATTCGATTCAAAGAAAAAACATTACTTACTACGAATGTAATCTAACAAGGGATTTGTGTGAACGAAAAGAAGGGAATTTACCTTATCAGTTTTTAGGTAACAATGATAGAAATTTCTCAACTATGGTGGATTATGCTGTAAAACATCTCATCTTTGATGAAGACATTAATATTTTCGAAAGGTTTTTTTCCAGAAAACGTATTCTTGCAGCCTTTTGTCAAGGCACAACAAATGACATTTTCGAATATCGTATAAAAAAAGAAGATGGCACTGTTAATTGGATTAACGTAAGCATTCAGATGGTACAGGAAGCATATTCTACAGACATCAAAGCACTCATAATGTTTGAGGACATAGATGAGAAAAAACGCGCGGAATTGTTGCTCCAAACTCAGGCAAATCAAGATCCTTTGACAGGAGTATTAAATCGCAATGAGTTTGTCCGTCAAATGACAGCTCTTATAGATGAAGGCGACCTTCTTGCTCAACATGCTTTTATAATGATAGATATTGACGATTTTAAGGATATAAACGATATGTTCGGACACATTGAAGGAGACAAAGCGCTTGTTGAAATCACTGATAACTTAAAAAAGATTATGCGCTGCGGAGACTTATTAGGACGTCTTGGCGGAGATGAATTTATGATTTGTTTAAAAAACATTCCTAATGATGAAGTTATTAGTAAAAGAGCCGAGCTCATAT
>JAAYFQ010000168.1 GCA_012728165.1 Synergistaceae bacterium
ATGTTCAGTTAGGGAATCCGGTTAAAATCCGGAGCAGCCCCGCTACTGTAACCGGGACGAAACCGCACAATGTCACTGCCGAAAGGCGGGAAGACGCGGGAGTAGAATGAACGGGAGCCAGGAAACCTGCTGATAAATCCGTTTAGTTGATTATCGCGAGGGCGAGAGACAGCGGGCAGAGTAAATGAAACGATAATAATCGTTTCTTAATTACTGAGTCTATTTGTACAGAACCCTTGAGTATCAAAAGGGTTCTGTTTTTTTATGCCTTGCTTGAGGAGTGATATGCAAATAAATATAAGGCAGCAAAAATAAATATAATAAAAAATATTTTAAAGGAAGTGTGGAAATGTATGTATTCAACAAATGGAAATTTATTCTTCCAGTATTAGCAGTCTTTATGATTTCTGCAACAGCCAATGCAGCCGATGCTACAAAGACATCAAAGGGGATTCAAGAACTTGGCAAACTCGAAGTTACGGGTTCGCGCCTCGCTGAAGATATTACAGATGTTCCGGCACCAGCTTATGTAATCACAAAAGAAGAAATTGACAGCATGGGAGCACGTAATGTTTCAGAAGTGCTCGACAGAATTCCAGGAGTGACTGGTCTATCAAATGGTAGCTCCTCGATGACTCAAGGGCAGGGAGTAAAAATCAGAGGTCTGGGATCAGAAATATTGCTACTTGTAGATGGAGTCCCTTTTATCAATGCTTATGGAATGTCTGGATCAAATGCTTTTGATTTGCGTACGATACCAATGGACAGCATTGAAAGAATTGAAGTTGTTAAGGGTGCAAGCTCAGCTATATATGGTTCAGCAGCAGCAGCGGGTGTTATCAATATTATTACTCGCAAAGGAGAAGGAAAATCAACAGGTTTTCTTAAAGCAGAAAGCGGATCAGGTGGATTCTTCCGTGGTACAGCGCGCGGAACTGTAGAGTTAAATAATGACTTTAGAGTAACTGCTGGTTACACAAAAACTAAAGAAACTTCAGATGTAAAGCTCAGAAGAAAAAATGCAACGAACCTTCCTGCTCTTTACGATTATGGCAAGCATTATGACGGCAACGATTTTACATTTCGAGTTGACAAAGATTTCTGGTCACTAATTGGAGATTGGGGTAATTTTGATTCGGAGTGGGAATATAATGCTGTCCCTCAGTTTCAGAAAAACGATTATGCAAGGATGTCTCTGAACTATAATGATGGGGCAAATGTTGCTAGAGTTTATTATCATAACAATAATAAACATTTTAGAAATATAAACGGTATTTACAGTGAAAACAATAAATATACAAACTCAACTGTTGGAGCAGCTTTCAATAGAAAACAAGAGCTTTTTGGCGTTCCTGTTGTCTACGGAATCGATTGGCGCCAAGAAAAAATAAAAGTCGAAGACTTTGTTGGAGCGCCTAAGGTAGATTATGATAAAACAAGAAATGGCTTTGCTCCTTATCTTGAAGCTTCAGTCCCTGTGGGGCAAGCTAATCTAGACCTAGGTCTTCGTTATGAAAACTGGAGCGTCGATGACGCAGAGAATGTCAGTGAGCTTATTCCGCGTCTTTCTTTAAACTGGGAATCGCCTACTGGTAAGCTTTGGTATGCTACAGCAGGAAGATACTTTATGATGCCAAGCTTTTCTCAGATGTTCTACGAGGCTATCGGCTCGTACCCTGCAG
>JAAYFQ010000169.1 GCA_012728165.1 Synergistaceae bacterium
GGGCCTATGGGACCAATCGATGAAGAACTATTTGATATACTGCGATCGCTCAGAAAGCAGCTCTCCTCAGAAGAGGGCGTTGCTCCTTATGTCGTCTTCTCTGATAAATCTCTTACTGCAATGTGCGGAATGTTGCCTATGACCGCAGACGAATTCATGTCAATTCCCGGAGTAGGAGAAAAGAAACTTGAGAAATATGGAGAACTATTTATGAGAGTTATAAAGAGCTGGAAAGAAGATAATCCTGTAAATTAATGGCCGTTGCCAACAAACAGCGGGTTCTTCCTAGTTCGTATCAATAATCAGCTGGCTTTGGTCATTGAAGAAGGTTTTGTAGCCCAATTGCACAAATAAAACTACAGTCAAAGACACGCTTCCTAATATTCCAAGCATAATTGCAATTTGATAAGCTATAGCTGTTACTGGAGAAATTCCAGACAAAATCTGACCAGACATCATTCCTGGCAGAAAAACAATTCCCATGCCTATCATTGAATTTATAGTTGGAAGGATAGCTGAGTCAAAAGTGTCATTTACAATTTTTCTGGCTGCAACTTTTGGTTTAGCTCCAAGGATTAGAGCCCCTTCTACTAGAGCTCTATTTGTGTTCATACCATCAGTTAAACGCATGACAGCTAGAGAAACACCTGTCATAGAATTTCCAATTAACATTCCGGCAATTGGAATAAAATAACGAGGATTGTACCAGGGAGAAATTTGTATCACTATAAACAAGAAATATAGTAGACAAGAGACTGTGCCAACAACCATTGCAAGAGCAATGATTTGTTTAAGTTTAAATGAAAGTTTCGATTTGCTCCGTTTTATTATAGTGCTAATTGCAAAGGTTTCCATGGCAACCAAAATTAGAATAGTGTACCAGGGTGATGGTGTGTCAAAAACATATACTAATACATATCCAGTTAGAACAAGTTGAAGCGTCATTCTAACTGAAGAAATAAGGATTTCTTTTTCTCTAGGAATGCCTTTTAACTTAACTATAAGTATTAGAATCAAAACAAATATATATGCTGCAATTAATTGCCAGATTTGTAATTTAATTATTCCATTCATTTACTAATTCTCCCTAACGTTTATGATTCTGCCTTGGCTTATTTCAATTATATTATCGGAATAAGTTTCCGCAACTTTTTTTGAATGGATAATCATAATCAATGTTTTCTTTGTCTGTTTTATACATTCAACAAGCTGTTCAATAATGTTATCTTCTGTCTCCTCATCAAGCGCAGAAGAAGGTTCATCCAGCAAAAAAACATCGGGCTCAAGAAGCATTACTCTTGCTAATGCAAGCCTTTGTTTTTCACCGCCAGATAAACTGCTGCTTTCATTAGAAAGTTCTTTATTTAGATGTACCCTCTTTAGAACACTTTGGAGTTTTTCGTCATTCGCTTTTGGTTTTTCTGCAAACTCTAATCCTATAAGCAGATTATCTTTTATGTTCCCAGGAAAAATTACTGGGGCTTGAGGAAGCATTACGACTTTTCTTCTTAATTCAATCGAGTCAATATCATTTAACGACTCATTTCTATATAATATTTCTCCGCTATCACAACTAATAAGTTTGTTTAAAAGACGCAAGAGCGTGGTTTTTCCACTTCCGCTTTCTCCAACAATAGATGTGATTTTATTCTTTTCTATACGCAGATTACTAATGTCAAGAATATCCTTATATTTTACATTTTTAAGTAAAAACATTTAACCCCTACTTCCAAGATTAGTCTTTATTTTCTAAATAATTGAACGTACTTGTCGTTTCTAAAAAGAGACCTCCAAAAAAGTGAAGATAATTCGCCAGTACGGAGGTCAATTCTTTAGTAAAGAAAATGATTAATACACTTTGATTATGTCGTATCCTCGTTTTTGGAATTCTGCCTGTATTTCAAGGACATGATCGTGTCCGTTTGTTTCTACAGTAACCTCAAGCTGAACGAGTTTAAATCGGTCAGTGACCTTTGACTGGTTGTGTTCGAGTTTAATTACATTTGCACGAAGACTCGCAAGTATTGTTGCGACATTCACTAGTTGCCCCGGTTTATCA
>JAAYFQ010000170.1 GCA_012728165.1 Synergistaceae bacterium
GGAGTTCCTTCAGTTGGTATTTTCTCCTGTCCAACTTCTTGGAGAGTCGGATTTAGAATGCCTTGGTTTGTTGAAGTAACTGCTACGAACGAGCTAAAAAAATTTCGTTGGGAAGATAAGAAAACGGAATATATTTTAGATAAGCTAACGCCAGAAAAAGTTCAAGAAGCTTTTAATAACGCTATTGAAATTAAATTAACTGCAGAAAATAATGTCAGCATAAAATAACGTTATAGTAAATCGTAGACTTAGCATCGCGGCATTTTTTGCATTAAGGAGGATTACTATGTTCAAAAAAAAGATGAAAAATAGCCCCGGTGATAAAGATAAATTTCTTTGGGTACGTTTTGGAGCATTGGGAGACGTCCTTCAGGCGTTAACTTGCGTGTTTCTATTAAAAGAAAAGTTTCCTGAAGTAAAAATGAGCTTTCTCACGACTCCTCCTTATGTTGAAATTGTAAAATCTCAGCCGTATATAGATGAAGTTCTTTGCGGCGAAAAAAGGCCACTAGGTATAATGTTCGAAACAATAAAAGCTTTGAGAAAAAATAGATATGATTGGGTAGGATCAACATTTAAAGGATCTCATATAGTTTTTTTGAATTTATTATCTGGAATTAAAAACCGATTAGGCGATAGTTCTTATTTTCCATTTCTTCAGACAGGCAATATCTATGAGTGGGCGAATTCTAACAACATTAATTTGCATGACAGAAGCTATCCCTCGATTTGTGCTACAGAAGAGAACATGATTTTTTCAAAGAAATTATTTTCGCCTTATGTTGGCAAGAAGAAACTTTTCGCAGTAATAGGAGCAAGTAAAGAATCCAAAAAATGGCCACTAAACAACTGGATTGAATTTTTACGACCGCTAATTGCCGACGATTGGACAATAGTTTTAAACGGACATGGTCACAAAGAGTGTCTTTTTGCAGAGTCTATAATTAAAGAGGTTGGACGCGATTCTATATTAAACCTAGTCAACAAGTTAGATTATATGCAAATGGCAGCTGTCGTTAGAGAGTGTGACGTGGCAGTCGGAAACGATTCAGGACCACTTCACATGGCAGCGCTGAGCGGAGTGCCAACAATAGGGATATATGACTATATACAACCTCTTGAAGTAGGGTATTCGATGCCATGGTTTTCCTCTGTTATTAGCAGAGAGGAGTCACTACAAACATTCTATACAAAAAGAAGATCTCAGTCGTTGTTGGCTGAAATTTCTGCGAAAGATGTGTTGCAAAAGTTTGACTTTCATGTGAATAAATTTGTTTTTAAATAGAAGTATTTGTAACAATAATTATTAACGTCTTTTTATTTACAACAGCAGTAAAAGCAATATACTGATAATATATAGTCTGACTAGAAACCGAAGTTAAATTTTTAGATTAATAGCATGAAATATATTTTGTGAGGTGTTCTCATGTATATAGTAACTGGTGGAGCGGGTTTTATTGGAAGCAATATTGTAAAAGGACTCAACGATAGAGGCATAACCAACATTCTTGTGGTAGACAATCTTTATAACAGTGAAAAATTTCGCAACTTGGTTGGACTTCATTTCTCTGATTATATGGACAAGAGAGAGTTTCTAGGCTATTTGAAGAAGGACACTCTTCCAGATATTGAAGCTATTTTCCATCAAGGAGCGTGCTCGGACACAACAGAGCGTGATGGCGCATACATGATGCAGAACAATTACTCTTACAGTTGCGACGTTGCAGAATGGTGTATTACAAACAAAGTACCTCTTGTGTATGCTTCTTCTGCTTCCGTCTATGGAAAAGGCAAAAATGGTTTTAGTGAAGATTTTGCAAATGAGGCTCCGATAAATATATATGCTTATTCAAAATATCTTTTTGATCAGTGGGCACGGGAACGTTTTGACGGTGCAACTTCGACACTGGTAGGACTTAGATATTTTAACGTTTATGGTCCGCGAGAAACACACAAAGGCAAAATGGCATCTATGGCATTTCACGGATATAATCAGATAAAAACGGCAGGAAAGATGAGGCTTTTCAAAGGTACAGATGGCATTGCAGATGGTAATCAGCTTCGCGATTTCGTCTTCGTTGATGACGTCGTTTCTTCTGCACTTCATTTCGGACTCAATAAATCAGAACAACCAATAAGGGGCGTTTTTAATATTGGAACAGGAAGAGCGAGGTCATTTAAGGATTTAGCAACAGCGTTAATAGACACATATGGTAAAGAAGCAAATATAGAATATATCCCTTTCCCAGATGAGCTTCGTGGTCAGTATCAGAACTTCACAGAGGCCAATCTTGATAATTTGCGCTCTGCAGGATACACGGAGGAATTTACTCCTTTAGAAAAAGGAATTGCCAAGTAC
>JAAYFQ010000171.1 GCA_012728165.1 Synergistaceae bacterium
GCGCTTTACTGCCGTTAATCAACAATGGCTTGATACATTTGGTTATTCTAGAGGCGAGGTGATCGGAAAATGGTTTGGCGACTTTCTTTCTCCGATCAACAGAGAAGTATTCAATCAAAACTTTCCTATATTTAAAGCACAGGGTTATAAGCATGCGGAGTTTGAGGTTCTACATAAAAACGGTAACCCTCTGTTCATTGCATTCGAAGGAAAAATTGCATATGACCTTGACGGCAAGTTTAAGCAAACACACTGCATTCTGAAAGATATCACAAAACAAAAGGCAGCCGAAAATTCACTTCGGTTAAGTGAAGAAAAATATCGAAAAATAACAGAAAACATTTCAGACGTTGTTTGGACGACAGACATGAATTTTAAAACAACATTTGTTAGCCCGTCCATAGAGCTTTTAACTGGAGAATCTGTAGATGCCCATTTAAAGCGCTCTTTAGAAGATAAATTCTCTCCAGAATCGTTGATTAAACTTCACACACTTATTGCAGAAGAATTTGAAAAAGAAAAGGACCCCGAGATCGATAAAAATAGAACTCGTATAATTGAATTAGAACATTATCGCGAAGATCAAACAACTATTTGGCTTTCTATGAACGTTTCATTCCTTCGTGACGAGAATGGCACCCCTATTGGCCTACAAGGCATTTCTCGTGATATAACAGAACGCAAGCTAATGCAAGATGAGCTTCAATATTTAAATGAGCACGACGATCTTACCGGGCTTTATAATCGAAGATATTTTGAAAAAGAAATGAATCGCCTTGATGTAGAAAATCAGTTGCCATTATCGATAATAATCATTGATATAAACGGTTTAAAACTAATCAACGACTCTTTAGGTCGCGCTGAAGGTGACAAAATGATTGTCGAAACAGCAAAGCTACTAAATAGTTGCCTTCGCAAAGGCGATGTTCTTGCTAGAACCGGAGGGGATGAATTCAACATCCTTTTGCCCAAAACCAATCTTGACACTGCAAGAGAACGTTTAACGGCCATTCAAGACAGCTGTGGACAATACAACCTAAATAAGTCTAATACGTCTTGTAATACCAGCCTATCCTTCGGAGCCCATACAAAAGAAACTGTGTCTGATGATTTCCAGCTGTCTTATAAAAAAGCGGAGGATTATATGCGTCAGCGGAAGCTTTTAGTAGGCAAGAGTTCACGTAGTGCAGTTATTTCCTCTATAAAAGCTACAATGCTTGAAAAAAGTTTTGAGACTCAAGAGCATGAAGATCGACTTTCTGTCCTAACTAAGAAAATTGGCTCCATTATGAATCTGTCTCAAATAGAGATTAATTCTCTAGAATTATTGTCTAGCTTGCATGATATCGGAAAAGTTGCTATTGCCGAGAGGATTTTAAAAAAACCTGGAAAACTAAACGAAGACGAGTGGATTGAAATGCGAAAACATCCTGAGATAGGATATAGAATTGCAATGTCATCTTCTGAAACTGCACCAATCGCAGAATATATTCTTTCTCATCATGAACGATGGGATGGTAGCGGGTATCCACGAAAGCTTAAAGGCACAGACATTCCGTTATTATCCAGAATTCTTGCGATTGTTGATGCATACGACGCTATGACTGAAAATCGAGTATACAATGAAACTAGAACCCCTGAAGAAGCGTTTGAAGAAATAAAGAAATGTGCTGGAACACAATTTGATCCCGAAATTGCTGAAATTTTTGTTCAAATGATGAAAACAAAAGAA
>JAAYFQ010000172.1 GCA_012728165.1 Synergistaceae bacterium
TTTCTTGTGTTTTAAGGTATTGCTGATAATGCTTTTTAACATTTCTATTGTACTTTTCTAACTCTAATGAAATATTCATAAAATCCCTGCGTCCAAAATAATTACAAATACTAGGAAGCGATGCTGCAATCTGCTCTCTCATCTCTTCAATTTTTTCCTCATAATGGTCTTGTTGTGTTATATATATTAGTAATGGTTTATACCGTACCCATCCTATGCAGGCACTATAGAATCGATTGACAATTGCTTCAGAATTAGCAGGA
Organism: Synergistaceae bacterium; assembly: GCA_012728165.1. GTDB lineage: Bacteria > Synergistota > Synergistia > Synergistales > Synergistaceae > JAAYFL01. The sequence goes on from JAAYFQ010000172.1 coordinate 264, forward strand.
ATATTCTTTAGTTTGATAGGAAGCACTCCATTCATCAGATTGCGATAGTTGGAAAAGCCGTCATGAAATGTATAACAGGGTACACGTAATACCTTACGTTCACCTAAACATGTACTTAAAAAAGTATCTTCACCTCGTGCATTAGGTGGATTGTAAAAAGGACTTACTCTTTTTGGATTAGTTAGATTTATACATAAGTTTGAACCTGAAATAAACTTGGTATGATTAACTTGCTGAACCTCTTCTACTTCGTCACGCACTAGAATTTTAGTATCAGCATAGGTAACACCTCCATTTTTCATAACGGAATGTATTGTATCCCAATTTATAATGTCATTGCTTATGGCTTCAATAAAGAGACGAAAATCATCTTCAGTCATTGTGTCATTGAACTCTATATGGGGAATTGGAGAAATATACCCACAGTGATGCCCATTAGTTATATCAGCATCTTTAATATATTTCAAGTGAGTTGATAGCACATGTTGGCCACCCCATATATCGGTAGAGCGTGTATTGGTAACTGCCATTGGATATTCATCATCATCTAAAAAAATAAGATAATCCATTTTATTTTTCATGGCAAAATATAACACAGCATTGCGTTTACCTGCATAGCCTCTACCGAAAAACAACTGAGCTTCTTCTTTATCAATTATATTCTCATTTATTAAATAATCAATTTCTTCTTGGAGATCAGTGCTGCCAATAAAATGTGAGCTATCAATCAAATTAAGCACATCTTTACTTACATTAGTATAATCAGTTGATTTTGTGTTTGAATACTTTAAATCATATGCAACAAAAAGGTTTAAACTAATGTTTTCTTTTTCTGTCAAACCACTTTCTTCCCAATTATAAACATTTGTTTTTAAAATCTTCTGAAAACTTTTGCGCCCTGTTGCAAAGCCTATTCCTACATTAATTTTTTTAACTTTTTCCATTCTTATACTCCTCTATTAATTGCTAATGACTCATATATGAGCTTTAGCTACTTTTTCTTTTCATTGGCGTGTAACCTGCTATTTGTCTATAATACTCTATAATTTGTGGAGTAATCTTGTCCCACGTGTATTTAGAAGCTGTTTTTAGTCCTTGGGAAATTATTTTTTTTCTTAATATGTCATTTTCAATTACACTAATAATCTTCTCCGCCATGTTTTCTGGATTGTTCATATGAAACATAATGCAATTCTTACCATCCTCTGCATATTCTACAACTCCTTTATTTTTCGTTGTTAAAACAGCACATCCAGACGCCATAGCTTCTAAAACTGGTAATGAAAATGATTCATAATGAGAGGCACATATAAAAACATCTGACTTTCTAAGCAAATCGCCAATCTGCCTTTGCTTTGGATTAACAAATACTGATCCCATTGGATGGATTGGTTTATCTGGGGTAACCCAAACAAGTTTCATTCTGTATCCTAACTCTTCTAAAATAGATAATGCTTGCATAATATCCGATATTCCTTTAAATTCATTGTTTTCACTGCCTATCATCATTAAAGTAAAATCTTGTTTTTCCTCTTTTACAATGTCATGATAGAAAATGGTATTGTCAATAGCATTATTGATAATCGTTGAATCCCGCCCAAAAATCTTTTTTATTTGTTCAGAAGCTCCTTGGGAAACCGTATAAATAAAGGAGACAAGTTGGTATTGTTTGTGTATATAATCTTTCTCTCTCTGGCAAACATCCCCCCATGCGAATAGATGATAATCTCCCTGTTCAAAATATACGACTGGGGCGATTTCTCTCGCAATGCATTCATATATTTCTCTCCAGTATGTTGCTACAATAACATCACATGATGGTATCCCCAATGCCAATTCCTCTGTAAATGGAACTTGAATATAATTGACATCATTACTTATTGGAAACCATGTTGGTTTTTCAAAATGTGATACAATCGTTGCACGCTGATTAAATCTTATAAGATTGTTTACATGTTCAAGAATAATTTTTGTACCGCCGCAAATTCCGACGTGTGTCATAACGTAAACAATATGAAGTTGATTACTTTTAGTGCTAGTTTTAATTAACTTCTGTTTTTGTGCATGTTTTAAATGAATTTCTCGCCTCATAAATTCTGTTTCTCTAAAGTTTTTTAAATCCATCATAATTCCTTTCTTCTATAAGGATTGATTACTAATTTTCTTAAATTAAAAATTGTTGAATCAAATCTAATAAAAAGCCCTCTCTTTTCGAAGAGGGCTTTTTTTTACACGAACATATATTTCTATTGTAACTGATTGAACATTTATTGTCAAA
>JAAYFQ010000173.1 GCA_012728165.1 Synergistaceae bacterium
AGAGTGTTAAAAACAACGAGAATATTAAAAAAATCAGTAAAAGAAGAGGTTCCAATTATCGCTGTTGTAATGTCACCTTTTTCCTTGCCTGTTATGCAGATGGGCTTTGAAAAATATCTGGAACTACTTTATTTCAAAAAAGATGAGTTTGACCAATTAATGAAAATTAATGAAGAGTTCTGTGTTTCATGGGCAAACGCTCAGCTTGATGCAGGAGCTACAGCTATCTGTTATTTCGATCCTTTGGCATCTCCTACGATAATTGAAAGATCAAAATATCTTGAAACAGGTTACAAAGTAGCAAAAAAAACTATAAGCCAAATTAAAGGAGCAACTGCAACACATCTTGCTTCCGGTATCGCTCTGCCTGTTGTGAATGATATAGCCGATACAGGCTCTATCATTATAGGATTTAGCGGTAAAGATGACATAAAAACAATGAAAAAACTTGCTTTTGATAAAGTGAGCCTTCTTGGAAATCTAAGCGGCATAGACATGATTAACTGGAATAAAGAAAAAGCCGAAAATGAAGTGAGAGAACTCATTCAGCAAGCTGCACCAGGTGGGGGATTTATTCTCTCTGATAACCATGGTGAAATACCTTGGCAAGTTCCTGAAGATGTATTGCTGCAGATTTCTGAGAGCGTAAAAAAGTATGGTACTTATCCAATTAAGGTGAAAGAGTAGTGGAAAAGTTAAAGATTTACGTTTGTGAGAATTTATATTATGAATATGAAGAGGCTATAAAAAGAGAAGAGATCGATGAAGTAGAGTTGATTGCATTACCAACTCTGTGTGATCAGAAAGGTCGAAAAAAAGAAGCGAAAGAGCTTTTCTCTAAAGCTGATACAAAGCGTAGCCTTCTTATTTGTAGCAAGTCATGTGATGCTCTAAAGCTTATTCAAAAAGGCAGCTCCGTTGAAACAGTAACTTGTAACTACTGTTTTACTCATTTAACTTGTGACGAATTTCTGGACTATTTGACATCACAAGGAAGTTATGTTGTTACTACAGGTTGGCTAAAGAACTGGAAAGAGCATATTGAAATAATGGGTTTTGAAAAAGATAAAGTAAGAGACTTTTTTCAGAAAACAAGCAAACAGATAGTTTTTCTTGATTCTAAAATTGATGCCACTGCTCAAAATACACTAAAAGAGCTATCTTCTTATCTTGGTCTTCCCTATATAACAGTTGCAGTTGAACTTGAAACTATTCGCATGATTTTAAAAAGCAAAATAAATGAATGGCGTCTGCATTCTTTCAACGTTAAGTGTAGCAAAGAAATCAATGAATTAAGAAGCCAATGTGCGGATTATTCTGCTGTTTTTGATATGTTTGGAAAAATCTCTTCCTATACAAATAAGAGAGATATAATTGGCAGAGTTAAGAATCTTTTTATGATGGTTTTTGGTGCTAAGAAGTTTAACTTTTGGAGCGAAAACTCAGAGCTAATCCCCGATGAAATCAGAGAGTTTAAATTAAAAGAAGATATTTATATTCTATTGAAAAACGAAAATAGGTTTTGCATTAAAGTTTCATGGGACAGTACATTATATGGAATATTAGATGTCAGTGGTTTTTTGTTTCCCCAGTTTATTGACAGATATCTGAACCTTGCGCTCTCAATCACCAGGCTCTTAGGACTGGTGCTCCATAACAATGAACAGTATGAAATAATCGTGAAGTCGGAACAGGATCTTAAATACCTCAGTTTCCACGACTCTATGACAGGACTATATAACAGAACCTACATAAATCAACTATTAACAGATAAAGCAGGGGACGACAAAACCATAGTGTTTATGTTCGATATTGATAAATTAAAATATGTAAATGATAATCTCGGGCATTCTTTTGGAGATAAACTTATAAAAAGTTTTGCAGAGGTTGTTAAACAGAGCTTTAGAGAAACGGATATCGTTGCAAGAATTGGCGGAGATGAATTTACTGCTGTCTTATATGACGCAGATGAAAAAATGGCAAAAACTGTACAACAGAGAATTTCTGATTTAATTAAAATAAATAATGAAAATTTAATTGATAAGCATTTAGAATTAAGCGTTTCTATTGGCTATGCTATCAGCAAGAATGAAAATGAGACGATAGAAGATCTTATGAAAAAAGCAGATGTTTTAATGTATGAAAACAAAAGGAAGAAAGATTTTAAAAATGATTTATAAAGCAGCCGCGAAATAATCTCAAGTAGCAAAAAATAATTGTTTTATAGCAGTTAAACAGTTATAAACCATTTGTTTATTTTTATATAAAAATATTGCTGATTTTTTTGCATAATTAGAATAAACAAATACAACCTTTATGTGTTAAACTGACTATATTATAT
>JAAYFQ010000174.1 GCA_012728165.1 Synergistaceae bacterium
AAAATGGATATTCTAAAAAGATCATTAGCTCCAATTTTCCCTGCAGCATGGGATGAAATCGATGAACAGGCTAAAATAGCACTAAAAGCAGTTCTTGCTGGAAGAAAAGTCGTCGACGTGACAGGACCCCTTGGTTGGAACTGCGATGCCGTGTCCGAAGGAACTCTTTCATTAGTTGAAAAGTCACCAGTAGAAAATGTAAACTACGGAATAAGAGAATCACTTCCACTAGTTGAGATTCGAATTCCTTTTATTCTCTCAATGTGGGATGTCGACAATATAAGCAGAAACTCAAAAACTGTGGACTTCACTCCTGTCATAGAAGCGGCTCGTAAAGCTGCGCTTTTTGAAGACACTGCAATTTTTCAGGGTCTTGAAGAAGCGGGGATTCTAGGCTTAGAAATTGAAGCTGATAACGAAACAGTTGAGCTCGGACTAGATGACGAATCAATTCTCACAGCAGTCGTAGAGGGTATGACAACATTAAATGATCGCTCTATGGAAGGTCCCTATGCACTTGTCTGCTCATTACCTCTTTGGAAAAAGATAAAAACTTCAGCAAAGGGCTATCCTCTGCTAAAAAGAATCAAAGATGCACTTGGAGATGACTGCCGCATAGTACTTTCACCTCAGTATGAGACAGCTATGCTCATATCAATGAAAGAAGGTAACAACGAACTGGTAATTGGACAGGACTTCTCTATAGGCTATCAGTCTCACACAAATACAGAAGTTTGTTTCTATATAACTGAGACCTTCACTTTCCGTGTTTTGGCTCCTGAATCGATAGTGCCGTTTAAAATAGTATAGTAAAAAAAGTTTTATAACAGAATAAGAGGGGGAACAAAGATGATTCACGTCTTTGTTCCCCCTCTTTTATTTGTTGTACTTACTTTTAGTCAGTATTTTCTTCAAAAAATGAAAAACCTATATTTAATCGGCAAGAAAACTATAAGCTTGAAGTTAGTAAGAGTGTTATTGAATAGTTTATTATCGACGTAATACAGCAAATAATATTCTGCGCATAATTCATAAAAGGCTTTCAAAACTTCTAGCTTTTTGATGTGTAATGGAAAGTTCAGTTATAATGTATATATTTAGAGTCATTTTGTTCAAAATACAAAAGGAGGCGGTTACAATGGCAATAGTAGCAGCTGTGATGGTTCCGCATCCACCGCTGATTATTCCGGAAGTGGGCAAAGGCGAGGAACTAAAAATTAAAGAGACGATTTCAGCTTTTGAAAAGGCTGCAAATCTGGTAGTCAGTCTAAAGCCTGAAACAGTAATTATTCTTTCTCCTCACAGTACTGTTTATTCAGATTATTTCCATATTTCTCCAGGTAGTTCTGCATATGGTGATCTGAGTAAATTCGGAGCCCCGAATGTTAAATTCAACGTAAGATACGACTTTGATTTCGTTTCTGAACTTGTAAAAAAAGCCCGAAAAGAAAAGCTTGAGGCAGGCACTCTAGGAGAGAGAGAAAAAGAGTTGGATCACGCGACTACTGTTCCTCTATATTTTCTGAAAAAGGCATATGGCGGAGATATTCCCTGTAAAATAGTAAGAATTGGAATTTCTGGGCTGTCGCTCAGCGATCATTATAGACTTGGAATTCTTATTAATACAATTTCGGAGAGGTTAAACAGGAGCGTTGCTATAGTTGCCAGCGGTGATCTATCTCATGTTCTAAAAAAAGATGGTCCTTATGGCTACAAAGCTGAAGGCCCAGAGTATGATAAAAAAATAATGGATGTTATGGCTGAAGGTTCATTTGGCGAGCTTTTTGAGTTTTCCGACGAGCTTCTTGATAACGCTGCTGAATGCGGACACAAATCATTCACGATAATGGCAGGATGTTTTGATGGAATCTCAGTCAAAGCTGAAAAACTTTCATATGAAGGACCATTCGGTGTCGGCTACGGAGTTTGCACTTATCTTACGGGAAATCCTGATTCAAACAGAAACTTCCTTTCCGCTTATGAAATAGAAAGGGAGAAAAAAATGATGAAACTAAAAAATCAAGAAAGTCCCTATGTGAAGCTGGCTAGAGAGACTATCGAAGAGTATGTTTCTTCGAAAAAAAGAATCCCTGTTCCTAACTATTTGCCAGAAGAAGCTCTCGTCAGAAAAGCAGGTACATTTGTTACAATGAAAAAATTCGGTCAATTGAGAGGCTGCATTGGCACAATATCACCGACAACAGACAACCTTGCAAAAGAAATAATTCAGAATGCGATAAGTGCTGCTACACAAGACACAAGATTTTCGCCTGTGACAACCTCCGAACTGAAAGATCTCGTCTACAGCGTAGATGTTCTTGGGAATACAGAGGACATTATTTCTAAAGACCAATTAGACGTTAGAAAGTATGGCGTAATAGTGTCTAGCGGACGCAGACGTGGCCTGCTCTTACCCAATCTTGATGGAATAAATACTGTTGAAGAACAAATATCTATTGCAATGCAAAAAGCAGGGATAAATAAGGGTGAAAAGGTTGACCTACAACGTTTTGAAGTGGTTCG
>JAAYFQ010000175.1 GCA_012728165.1 Synergistaceae bacterium
GTAATTCTTGCGATGTCAACGTTGGAATGTTTTTTCATTTCACTAGTCACATCAATAAAATTTATTTCGCCATGGAATTTAGAGGCAGTTTCTTTCAATTTTTGTTTATTTGCATCACTTAGCGTTTCGTCATGCAGTAGATGGAACGCAACACCTGACTTCGTATTCTTCATCACAGAAGCAATAACAGCACCAGCGTGTCGGCTGTATGTACCTTTTGGGTCCCATATTGAAAGAGCAACGTTAATAATATTAGACATCGTAAATTAGCACCTTGATTGTATTTGGACCGGAGAATAGTCACAACTTGTTTCTTTTGTTATATCTTCGTCTTGTTGAACAGGTGTATGCGTCAATCCGTCATCGTTAATATTTATAGAAAGAGAAAGTAAAATTCCCCAGAAAGCCCAGAATATTGGAGCGATATCGTTTCTTGACTCAAAAATATCTCCGATAATCCCATATAGAAGTTGTCCAACTAGAAGAGAAAGTCCTAACACAGCCCAAGGCACAATCTCTTTTTTAGTGCAGGAACGATGCAATAAAATCCAAGCTTTTCTGATAGAAAAAATGAAAGCGAGTAAAATTAAAACTAACCCCAAGACGCCACTATCAAAAAGCGAACCAAGATACATGCTGTGTGGGTGGGCGTATATTATTTCATCAGCTTTGACAATATCATTCTTTATAAATGCCTGGAGATTATCGTCATACCGTTTATTAAATAAAGCTCTTCCGTGTCCAAGAATAGGTCTTTGTTTTATCATAAAAAATGTAGCTGACCAAGCTCGATTTCTTTTAGATGTAAATGAATCTGTATCATTAATTGCAAAGATTTGTTCAAATTCCTGCTTAAATCTCGGCAAGACTTTGTCACCAGAAATGAAATTCAACCCTATTAAAGAGATTAATAACACGACAAAGCATTTTGTTAAGAGTTTGAAATCGAGGTGTTTCTCTCTTATTGCGTAGAAAATAATAATAATTCCTTGCAGGGTCGCAGTAAGCAAAGGACCTGACGAAAAAGATGTAATGATTAGAAGAGAGCTAACCGAGAGAAGTAACACTCTGCAAAGAGAATTCTTACAGAACCAGAAAGCAGTGCAAAAAAACACCGGCATAACAATGACACTGTAAAGTCCAATAATGTTTTGATTTAGTAACCCGTGAAGTGGTGAAACGATATTAAAGGCCTCAATAATTATTAGGCCAATGACAATTAAGGTGTTTATGGTCAAGAAAACTATAGCGAATTTACGACGACCCGCTTCTTTATTGAGCAGTCGGATTGCAAGAGTTATGCTAATAAGCAATTCTAATGGCACGGAAGCGGATTTTCCCCAGTAGTAAAAACTACCTGCAGTAAATGCATTAGCAAACATCGACCACACAAGATAAAGTAAAAGAATGCCCAAAATACACTTGCTACTTTTATCGACAGCACCAAATAAATTGGCGTTATATTTTATTTTTCCATATATTAGTGCTAATAATGCGATGCCCCAGCCTGTGTAATGAAAAACAGGTCCGAGGACAGTGAAACTTGTGGCTAAGGCAAATGCAAATAAGGCAAGACTTTCATAGTTGAACCCAGCGATTTTTTTTATCATAATATGCATTATTTCTCCGATCATTATGTATTGGTAAATATGAGGACGAGTGCAATATTGACATATTTAAGTATTATGAGATGTTATTTAAATTTCGCAGAACAAGTTGAGGATCAATTTTTGCTAGCAAATCTGCATCTCTTCCTCTTATGCTGTTTTTCCTGTTTCTTGGCTTTCCTGCTGCACTTAGTCCTGTAAACCATGGCATTGTTAAGCCAAGCCAATCAAATTGGTCATAATCAGCCAA
>JAAYFQ010000176.1 GCA_012728165.1 Synergistaceae bacterium
AAAGAGGGTCTTCCAAAATTAAATTGGACTCCAAAACAAGTTCCAGGCGGAACAGTTACTGCTTTGAGTCTTCCTTCTGGACCAGCAGATGAATTTGAAACAGCCTCTCTTTTCTTTCTTGATATGATAAACGGAGCAAAAGAACGTTTCTGGGTTGCAAGCCCCTACTTTGTTCCAGATGAACAGATAGTTTCAGCACTACAAAACGCTGCTATCAAGGGCGTTGACGTGAGAGTAATTATTCCAAGAAATCCAGACAACATTCTGGTCGGTCTTTCTGCTTATTCATATCTTTCGGAAATGGAAAAAGCGGGAGTCAAGGTTTATAAATACAACGATGGTTTTATGCACCAGAAAGTCGTACTTGTCGACAACGGAGCCTCAGCTATTGGTACGGCGAATTTTGATAACCGTTCACTAAGACTCAATTTTGAAATAACGATGGTTTTATGCGAAAAAGACTTTGTAAAACAGGTCGAAACAATGTTACTCGACGACCTTTCAAGGTGTACGAAAGTGAGCGCAACTGAATACACTCAGGCCCCTTTCCTATTCCGTCTAGCAGTAAATGTCAGCCGCCTAATGGCGCCTCTACAGTAAATGGCTATATAGTTTAGTCTACGAAAATCCTTCAAAAAACAACAACCATATATATTTACTATTCTGATTTATTATACAAACAACATATTCTTAAAAGCGAAAGTGGTATTACGTAAAGCAATCAACTTTGATTACTTACAAGTATTTTATTATAAATACGAATTAATTTAAAAAATTCATATTAAAGTTACCCTATCTAATTCAAGGCTCGTAAGGATTTACATAAGTTCACAACTATATAGAAAACATTCGTTTAAAATGAGTTTGTTTAAGTCATATTTCTATTTAACTTAGGGCAACACAATAGTACTAATAAGCACCTCATTTGCAGGTGATACAGAATGATAATACCATTTTTTGTCTGGGTCATTATAAATAAGACTCCAGTTGGATGATCCCTTTAACTCTCTAGTATTTCCATTTGTATCATCTATGAAGAGCGAATAACCGTTTTCAGGGGTAATTCGCAATGTTCCACCATTTGGCGAGTAAGATATGTGATTAATAGGATTGTTCTTCCAGTCATCAGCAATCAAACCAATATCAGTCCATCTTTTATCTCCCCAAGTTGAACCATAACTTCCCTTGTCAATGAGCCGCTGTATCATTTTTTCGATCATTGCAGTAGAAATTTCTTGAAAGGTGCTTCCTAAAGGAGTTAGAGGAGGCTCATCAGCATGGAGCTTGAGACTCCAAAGCTGCTTGTCTTTTAACCATTGAAACTTCGCACCTTTCTGCTGTGGTTGAATTTTAATTAATAGACAATTGGCTTTGACAAGGGCGTCTATTTTTTTAGTGTCGTCTGGATCACCCGTTACATCGCTAAAAATATCGCCGTTATTAATCGAGTCTAGGCACGACAAGCTATATGTTCTTGTCGCAACGTTCAATGTGTGAACGCTTGCTTGGTCGGCATTAGCTCTAGCTTTGTCTATGAAGTATGAATAGGCCAAAAAGAGGATGGAAGACAAAATGGCAATTATTATAATTGCAATAATCATTTCAATTAAAGTAAATGCGGGTTTTTTACCTTTTATGGCCATATTTGCCCCGCCTCTCTTTTTAGGTTTTTTAGCAAGCCTCGCTCTGTAAACTATATTTTAAATATATTATATGCATAATAATCGGTTTAACGCCCTTACACAAGGCAAAAGTGGATTAAAGTTTAAGAGTTGCCATCCCATTGATTGAACTCTTAAAATAGGACTCAAAGAGAAATAGCCACAATAAAGATAAAACAGATAAGTATCTTAATTTTTAGATGTTGAACTAAGTATGCAATTAGTCTTTCAACGAAGCGTCTCTATAGAACTGGAAACAATATTCTTTTTTTGCATGCTGTTCACTTTTATATGTAAGGTTAAGAAGTTTATCTGATAAATTCAAAATTTATGTTGTTTAATATCCAAATTTCTGTGATAATATCCGTCAACACTTTAAATTGAATATAAGGAGATAATCATATGCCTCGAACAGAAAAACCTTTTCCGCGATGGATTCCTCTTCTAGGAGGACTTCTCGGTAGCACCGCTTGCGGAATGCTTCTTTACACGTTCAGCGTATTCATCCGTCCTCTTCAGGCTCAGTTTGGATGGACTGTCCCTGAAGTTACATTAGCCTATGCTCTTATATGCCTCATGCTTGGAGTAATGACCTTTCCTGCTGGACGTCTGAGCGATAAGTTTGGTCCTCGAAAAGTCGTTTTTGTAGGCGGAGTCATCATGACATTCGGTTTCTATATGGTCTCGACAATAACTCCTCCCGATCCCATTGTTATAGCTGCGGGTGGTGAAGCTGCAAAGGCGGCAGCTAAAACTCCGCTTTATCTTTTGTACCTCTACTATGG
>JAAYFQ010000177.1 GCA_012728165.1 Synergistaceae bacterium
GTGTCCCATTTTGTTACAACTGTTTCTCCGGCATTATAAGCTGCGGTAACTCTTACTAAATCACCATTAAAATTTTTATCAAGAATGGAGTAGTATCCGGCTCCAATCATTATATTGTCTGCCGGCGTAGAAATGTCTGCATCTTCTATTCCCATCTGTTTTGCAACATTTTTTGCAGTTATTGGCATCAATTGCATAAGGCCGATAGCACCAGATTTGCTTACAACATTATTCAAAAATTTGCTTTCACGTTTCATAACAGACCATATAGTTTTCTTAGATAGCCCTGTGGTATGTGATGCACGTGAAACTTCCTCGCCCCAAGGGCGCGGATAGAAAAGTTTCGCTTTTTTAAGTAAAACTTCTTTAGAAACGTAGGAATTAGCTCCGTTTGGAGACAGCATAAATGTATAGAAGTCAGTAGGGAATTTTTCAGATAATTTTATTCTTAGTTCTTCGGCTTCCTTATTTCGTCCTAACTCATCTAGAGCTCTGATGCGCCAGTAATATATACGAGCAGGTCGTCGAGCGAAATTCGGGGCTAAAGAATTCTTTGTCCAACAAGAAAGAGCTTGTTCTGGATTGCCAGCTTTCCAAGCAGTCCATCCATCTTTCCAATTTACAGACGCCTGTCTGCGCATATCAGCAACTGCTAAAGTTAATGATGTCAGCAACATTACAATGAGAAAAATAGAAATGAGCGCTTTTTTCCCAGAAACAGGTTTGTTTATTTTTGATTTAATATTCGAAATAAGAGAGGATTTTTCTTGCATAAACATAGTAACATCCTTTAATATAATTATTTAGAAAAGTATCCTTCACTTTTAAAAGTTAGTCAAGAGAAAGAAAATTCCTTAAATATTATTTTGCTTTGCTTGTTTTTTAATTTAAAGAAGATTTTGAATATCTACTTGTCAACAATAAACTTTTGATGTATTCTAACAGCAACAACATTATATAGAAGGGATGTAGGTAAAATGAGTTTAGGTAGCAGAATAAAATCGCTTCGCAAAGCGCAGCATCTTACGCAGCAAAAACTCGCTGAAAAAGTCGAGGTCAGCCGTATTTACGTTCAAGCACTTGAAAGTAACCGTAGACTTCCTTCAATGAAGCTACTTCAAAGGCTTGCACCAGCTTTGGAAGTAGAAATAAATGACCTGCTCATGGATTTCTCTTCTCCTGGAAAACCTGGACGAGTACAACTTGAATCAATGTTGGAAAATGGCGAACTTGAAATATGGTATCGCAGCAAAAAATTATCAGAAAATGAACTAAAACGAGTCTACCGTGTCATCGAAGCTACTCTTGATGACTGGGAAGAGACGGATGCAAAAGAAAGATAGCTCTGTTTGGGAAGATGTTTCTGAAGATTTACCCTCCCCTCCTGAAATAATGCCCGAATGGGCAGCAAAAGAAGGCTCGAATTGGCATCGCTTAAGCGAATTCGATATATTGGCTAAAGCTGAAGAAATGACAGGGCTTACCCTTGAACTAAAATATGAATCTCTTCCCATGGGCGTCTGGGGCATACATATTGTTCGTAGAGAGCGTGGAAGAATTTACGTTAATTCTTTGCTCTCGCTTTTTTGGCGCCGTTTCGCAATATTCCATGAAATATACCATCTACTTAATAATACAAAGGGTGCTAGTTTTTGGAAGAATACTTTTGTCTCAATGGATGGTATTGAAAAATGTGCCGACACATTTGCATGGGCGGCTGTATCGCCTGAATGGATAGAGGGAGACTACTCGGATTGGACATGACAAAAGCCATGAAAAAGCAGCCCTTCTTTCTCCCATTTGGTGGGTGCAGAGGACGCTGTGTTTTTTGTAATCAAAGAGCAATTACTGGTGTCGATGAAGTTCCATCTCCGCAATTTGTTTCTTCTATTCTAAAAAATCTCACAGAGCCAGTCGAAGTATGTTACTTTGGCGGTTCTTTTTGCCGTTTTACATTCGAAAAAATAAAGGAATATCTTGATGCTGTTGTAAATGATGCCCCTAAGGGTAGTCGCATAAGATTCTCAACATATCCCGGTGATTTGCAGAATAAGAAATTGAGATCTATGGTTCTTTCATATCCGATAGCCTGTGTCGAACTTGGCATTCAGTCTTTAGATTCTGAAGTTTTATCGCTTTGTCGCAGAGAGACTGATCCTGTAGCCATATTAGAAAACATGGTAGTTTTGCGTGATGAAAACGTACCTTTATCTGTTCAATTGATGATAGGCTTACCCGGACAAACCGTTAGTAGTAGTATTTATGATATAAATAAGATCGCTGAAATTAAAGGAGAAAGCGAATGGCAATTTCGTCTTTATCCATGTCTAGTTATAGAGAATACCGAACTATATGAAATGATGAATTCTGGAGAATATACTCCTCTGACTGTTGATGAAGCGGTTAAGTGGGGAGGAAGAGTCATTGATGTTGCAACATCTTTGGGGTTTACTCCGATAAGAGCTGGATTACAAGAGTCTGAAATGCTAGCGTCTCAAGTTCGTGGAGGGCCACATCATCCCGCGCTTGGAGAACTGATGTTTAGTGAATCTATTATACGTAAACTTATTAGATTAAATCCAAAAGGTCCATGGGTTCTACCTTCGTCTAATATGTCTAAGTTTACAGGGCATAGAGGTTATGGCTTGAACAGACTTGCTGAACTTACTTCCATGCCAGAAAAAGAAGTCGCTGAAAAACTAACTTTCTTTCCAGCTCACTAATATTCACTTCAGAACATATTTCTACAAAACTTCTTAAAGAAAATTTCCATAAAAACTGAGTTGACAAATTATAAACTTTAGGTTAATTTTCATTCTGCGCTCAATTTTATTGACATATCATAAATATGAGTATATAATAAAATAATAAATAAACTGAAGTTTATTAAGCGATTGATGTGAGGAGAGATTTAAATGGACAGCACTGAACTTAAGAAGTTATTGATGGAGAAATCCAGAACAATGCCTAATAAAGCACGACGTGTTACAGAGTATCTTCTTTCGAATATGCGTGAAGCTTCTTTCAAATCAATAGGTGATGTTGCAGATGAGTTGGAGGTTTCTAAGGCTCAGCTTGTAAGAGTCGCACAAATGCTTGGTTTTTCGGGTTATGCTGAACTCAAAGGCTGTCTTCAGAATGCAGTACTAGAACAAATAAACCCTGCAGCTTTTATAGCACGTGAAGTAACAAACGAAGACTCAATATCTGAAAGAATTTTTCGTGCAGAACATGCGAACATAGATGACACTATGTCTCAACTTAAAGATGAGGACATAGATAAGTTTTGCAAAATTATGAAAAAAGCTAATAATATTTATTTTATGGGCTGGGGCATTTCTTCCTTAGTCGTCGAACTTTTCCAGTTGCGATTAGTTGTAATGGGGTGTAAGGCGAGATTGCTACAACGAGGAAGTCTTTCTTTATGGGAACAAGTTCGTTCTGTAAAAGCTGATGATGCCCTAGTGGTAGGAGAACTGCCAAGTTATGCTCTCGAAGTCACAGAGGCAGTAGAAATTACGAAAAAAAGAGGGGCAAAAATTATTACGATAACTGATAGCGCAGCTGCGCCTGTATGCAGATTTGCAGACCTTTCTTTCTTCGTTTCGGCAGCTAGTCCAACTTTTGGAAGTAGCATTATAGGACCTCTCTTTCTTGCTCATGTACTAACTTCGGAACTTGCAGAGTCTTTAGGATATCATGCTAAAACTGCATTTGAAGAACAAGAGAAGTTCCTGCGTGATGAGAGAATTTTTCATCCAACATTTGGTCTCAAATATTAAATAATATAAAGTTCTTAACATACAAAAACAGAGGGGGCATATGCCCCCTCTGTTTTTGTATGTTAAGAACTTTATATTATTTAATATTTGAGACCAAATGTTGGATGAAAAATTCTCTCATCACGCAGGAACTTCTCTTGTTCTTCAAATGCAGTTTTAGCATGATATCCTAAAGACTCTGCAAGTTCCGAAGTTAGTACATGAGCAAGAAAGAGAGGTCCTATAATGCTACTTCCAAAAGTTGGACTAGCTGCCGAAACGAAGAAAGAAAGGTCTGCAAATCTGCATACAGGCGCAGCTGCGCTATCAGTTATCGTAATAATTTTTGCCCCTCTTTTTTTCGTAATTTCTACTGCCTCTGTGACTTCGAGAGCATAACTTGGCAGTTCTCCTACCACTAGGGCATCATCAGCTTTTACAGAACGAACTTGTTCCCATAAAGAAAGACTTCCTCGTTGTAGCAATCTCGCCTTACACCCCATTACAACTAATCGCAACTGGAAAAGTTCGACGACTAAGGAAGAAATGCCCCAGCCCATAAAATAAATATTATTAGCTTTTTTCATAATTTTGCAAAACTTATCTATGTCCTCATCTTTAAGTTGAGACATAGTGTCATCTATGTTCGCATGTTCTGCACGAAAAATTCTTTCAGATATTGAGTCTTCGTTTGTTACTTCACGTGCTATAAAAGCTGCAGGGTTTATTTGTTCTAGTACTGCATTCTGAAGACAGCCTTTGAGTTCAGCATAACCCGAAAAACCAAGCATTTGTGCGACTCTTACAAGCTGAGCCTTAGAAACCTCCAACTCATCTGCAACATCACCTATTGATTTGAAAGAAGCTTCACGCATATTCGAAAGAAGATACTCTGTAACACGTCGTGCTTTATTAGGCATTGTTCTGGATTTCTCCATCAATAACTTCTTAAGTTCAGTGCTGTCCATTTAAATCTCTCCTCACATCAATCGCTTAATAAACTTCAGTTTATTTATTATTTTATTATATACTCATATTTATGATATGTCAATAAAATTGAGCGCAGAATGAAAATTAACCTAAAGTTTATAATTTGTCAACTCAGTTTTTATGGAAATTTTCTTTAAGAAGTTTTGTAGAAATATGTTCTGAAGTGAATATTAGTGAGCTGGAAAGAAAGTTAGTTTTTCAGCGACTTCTTTTTCTGGCATGGAAGTAAGTTCAGCAAGTCTGTTCAAGCCATAACCTCTATGCCCTGTAAACTTAGACATATTAGACGAAGGTAGAACCCATGGACCTTTTGGATTTAATCTAATAAGTTTACGTATAATAGATTCACTAAACATCAGTTCTCCAAGCGCGGGATGATGTGGCCCTCCACGAACTTGAGACGCTAGCATTTCAGACTCTTGTAATCCAGCTCTTATCGGAGTAAACCCCAAAGATGTTGCAACATCAATGACTCTTCCTCCCCACTTAACCGCTTCATCAACAGTCAGAGGAGTATATTCTCCAGAATTCATCATTTCATATAGTTCGGTATTCTCTATAACTAGACATGGATAAAGACGAAATTGCCATTCGCTTTCTCCTTTAATTTCAGCGATCTTATTTATATCATAAATACTACTACTAACGGTTTGTCCGGGTAAGCCTATCATCAATTGAACAGATAAAGGTACGTTTTCATCACGCAAAACTACCATGTTTTCTAATATGGCTACAGGATCAGTCTCTCTGCGACAAAGCGATAAAACTTCAGAATCTAAAGACTGAATGCCAAGTTCGACACAGGCTATCGGATATGAAAGAACCATAGATCTCAATTTCTTATTCTGCAAATCACCGGGATATGTTGAGAATCTTATGCGACTACCCTTAGGGGCATCATTTACAACAGCATCAAGATATTCCTTTATTTTTTCGAATGTAAAACGGCAAAAAGAACCGCCAAAGTAACATACTTCGACTGGCTCTGTGAGATTTTTTAGAATAGAAGAAACAAATTGCGGAGATGGAACTTCATCGACACCAGTAATTGCTCTTTGATTACAAAAAACACAGCGTCCTCTGCACCCACCAAATGGGAGAAAGAAGGGCTGCTTTTTCATGGCTTTTGTCATGTCCAATCCGAGTAGTCTCCCTCTATCCATTCAGGCGATACAGCCGCCCATGCAAATGTGTCGGCACATTTTTCAATACCATCCATTGAGACAAAAGTATTCTTCCAAAAACTAGCACCCTTTGTATTATTAAGTAGATGGTATATTTCATGGAATATTGCGAAACGGCGCCAAAAAAGCGAGAGCAAAGAATTAACGTAAATTCTTCCACGCTCTCTACGAACAATATGTATGCCCCAGACGCCCATGGGAAGAGATTCATATTTTAGTTCAAGGGTAAGCCCTGTCATTTCTTCAGCTTTAGCCAATATATCGAATTCGCTTAAGCGATGCCAATTCGAGCCTTCTTTTGCTGCCCATTCGGGCATTATTTCAGGAGGGGAGGGTAAATCTTCAGAAACATCTTCCCAAACAGAGCTATCTTTCTTTTGCATCCGTCTCTTCCCAGTCATCAAGAGTAGCTTCGATGACACGGTAGACTCGTTTTAGTTCATTTTCTGATAATTTTTTGCTGCGATACCATATTTCAAGTTCGCCATTTTCCAACATTGATTCAAGTTGTACTCGTCCAGGTTTTCCAGGAGAAGAGAAATCCATGAGCAGGTCATTTATTTCTACTTCCAAAGCTGGTGCAAGCCTTTGAAGTAGCTTCATTGAAGGAAGTCTACGGTTACTTTCAAGTGCTTGAACGTAAATACGGCTGACCTCGACTTTTTCAGCGAGTTTTTGCTGCGTAAGATGCTGCGCTTTGCGAAGCGATTTTATTCTGCTACCTAAACTCATTTTACCTACATCCCTTCTATATAATGTTGTTGCTGTTAGAATACATCAAAAGTTTATTGTTGACAAGTAGATATTCAAAATCTTCTTTAAATTAAAAAACAAGCAAAGCAAAATAATATTTAAGGAATTTTCTTTCTCTTGACTAACTTTTAAAAGTGAAGGATACTTTTCTAAATAATTATATTAAAGGATGTTACTATGTTTATGCAAGAAAAATCCTCTCTTATTTCGAATATTAAATCAAAAATAAACAAACCTGTTTCTGGGAAAAAAGCGCTCATTTCTATTTTTCTCATTGTAATGTTGCTGACATCATTAACTTTAGCAGTTGCTGATATGCGCAGACAGGCGTCTGTAAATTGGAAAGATGGATGGACTGCTTGGAAAGCTGGCAATCCAGAACAAGCTCTTTCTTGTTGGACAAAGAATTCTTTAGCCCCGAATTTCGCTCGACGACCTGCTCGTATATATTACTGGCGCATCAGAGCTCTAGATGAGTTAGGACGAAATAAGGAAGCCGAAGAACTAAGAATAAAATTATCTGAAAAATTCCCTACTGACTTCTATACATTTATGCTGTCTCCAAACGGAGCTAATTCCTACGTTTCTAAAGAAGTTTTACTTAAAAAAGCGAAACTTTTCTATCCGCGCCCTTGGGGCGAGGAAGTTTCACGTGCATCACATACCACAGGGCTATCTAAGAAAACTATATGGTCTGTTATGAAACGTGAAAGCAAATTTTTGAATAATGTTGTAAGCAAATCTGGTGCTATCGGCCTTATGCAATTGATGCCAATAACTGCAAAAAATGTTGCAAAACAGATGGGAATAGAAGATGCAGACATTTCTACGCCGGCAGACAATATAATGATTGGAGCCGGATACTACTCCATTCTTGATAAAAATTTTAATGGTGATTTAGTAAGAGTTACCGCAGCTTATAATGCCGGAGAAACAGTTGTAACAAAATGGGACAC
>JAAYFQ010000178.1 GCA_012728165.1 Synergistaceae bacterium
AAAACAACTCTCGATATTTTTCATTTTTATTTACGGCAATTTCCGCATTCGAATTTAACATTCCTAATTCATTGTCAAATGGAATACGACCCAAAACCCTAATGCTTTTTTCCTCACAAAACTTCTCTGCCGGATTTTCTTCTTCCAAGCATTTATTGAGGACAACACCGAATGGCTTATGAAACAACTTCACCAGTTCGTATACCATGTTGAGGTTGTGAACACCAAACAATGTCGGTTCAGCTACCAATACACAATAATCTGCATCTTTAATGCTTTCCATTACGATACAGGCACTTCCGGGAGGGCAGTCGATAAAAGTCAGCTGATCTGCCTGGAGACTATTCGCGGTAAGCAGCTTTTTTATGATAGGAATGCCCGTAGCTTCACCTGTGTTCAATACTCCTGTCCATACCGTCACCTCGCCGGAAACTCCTTTTTGAACTTTGCCGATAACCTTTGCTTTCTCTGTTAGTGCCTTTTCAGGGCAAACCAAGATACAACCGCCGCAAAAGTGGCATACATCGTCGAAGATAATCAGTTTGTCTTTGATATAGGCAAGGGCATTGAAATTACAGAAATCAACGCATTTTCGGCATCCGTTGCACAGTTCATTATTCACCTTTGGAATTTGCACGGATATTTCTTCCTCTTGAACTCCTTCAGGCTTAAGAAACAGATGCCCATTTGGCTCTTCAACATCACAATCTATATATGTCGATGTTTTCGCTGCCGCAGCCAAATTTACCGATACCAGTGTTTTTCCTGTGCCGCCCTTACCACTTAGTACAGCAATTTTCATATTAATTGTCTTTATGTCCATGAAATCCAGCATGGATTTCGTCCAGCAAGGGTAGTTTCCCATCGATATAAGCAGCAATATTATCCTTTACTGAAGCGGATGCCGTTTTAAATATTTTGATATCAGCAGATTTAATCACGTCTGCAGCGTTTTGACCACATCTGGGTGTCAACAAAGCATTTACTTTATTATCTACTATTGTTTGTGCAGCTTTAATCCCGGCACCACCTGTGCTTGCTGCCGCACTGTTATCAATAAATATACTTTCCTTAGTTTCTATATCATAAATAAGAAAATAGGGGGTGCGTCCAAAGGATGCACATACGTTTGACTCCAAAGTTTTCTCATCTACTGGAATTGCTATTTTCATAAGAATCCTCCGTTCTTTTAATTTCTAAATATTTGTTGATTGCATTGTGTAATGCACTTGCTCCCAAGTTTGAGCAGTGGAGCTTATTTTCAGGAAGACCATCTAACGCCTGAACAATATCTTCTTCTGTGATATTCAACGCTTCTTCTAGGGTTTTACCCTTTGCTAATACTGATGTCATGCTGGACGTTGCAATGGAAGCACAACAGCCAAACACAAGATAACTGATTTCCTCTATGCGATTATCTTTTACCTTTAAATAAACGGTCAAATAATCCCCGCAGGAAGGATCTCCGTAACTTCCCTCGACATCTGCATCCGGCATACTATGAGTGTTTCGAGGACACATAAAATGTTCAATTACTTTTTCTGAATATATAATCAGTCACCTCGATCCTCATCCTCTGTAAAACACCGACCACGTCTATGCCTATGACAGCCGCGGCCGCAACCATTACCCAAGCCTTCACAAAGCCGGTATTCACCGCCTTTAATCGACAGTATCTTTCCATTAACTAACGACTCAGCCAACTTTTTTCTGGCCTCGATATAAATGCCTTGAACGGTACTACGCGCCACATTCATCTGCTTGGCGCACTCTTCCTGTGTAAAACCCTCTAAATCGATAAGTCTTATGGTTTCATACTCGTCAACGGTCATGTTTACATAGGTTTCAGCGTCGGCAGGTGAATCAAGAGGCCCGAATTTATTGATTTCAGGCAAGCTGCAGACTTTTCTCCATTTCATCGGTCTCGCCATAATCCATCACCTCCATTCTAATCAGAAATAACCAGAGCGTCCTCCGGTCATCTCTGATGACCATTAAAGGTTTTCTAATTGCTTGTCAATAACTTCGAGTCGATCCTGCAACATAGTTTTCTGTTCATTAAGCAGCTCTTTTTGTGTTTTCGAGGAGGTCTGGTTATTTGCAAAACCTCTACCAAAGCCACGACCGAAACCGCGTCTGCAAGCAAGCCCAAGACCTAATCCCATTCCGAGACCAGCTCCACACTTTACTGCATTAGCACCTGTGCAAAGTCCTAAACCTCTTCCAGTCATTGTTCCAGCGCCCATCGGGCCGGTTCCATCCCTTCTTGGCATACTATTCACCTCCTTTTAGTTTATGGCATATGCCATCTATTCTTATTATACTCTGTTTGTGGCATATGTCAATAACTTTCGAGCAAGTTCATAAAGAGTTCAAAAACTGCCATCCAAACTTATATTGCTTGACATACATTAATTTTCACAATTTTATTCCTTTTGTACAACCAAAAAATAGCCCACAACTCTGCTTTGGAGTCATGGGCTATTTTCGTTTGTT
>JAAYFQ010000179.1 GCA_012728165.1 Synergistaceae bacterium
TATCACCTCAAACAGACCTACGTGCAAAAGAATAATTTCCAGAACACGCCTTATCTTCTGCAGCAACGACTTCTCCATACCTAACCTCCTTTGCCTCTAAAACAGCTCCAAGGTGGACAACCGCACGTGTTAATTCTTCCATACGCTTATCCATTCTTACAAGCAAATAAGAAGCTACGACAATGGAGAGTCCTGTCTGCACAATGCCGCCCAATAGTTCCTCCATATCTTTCTCCTTTTAAAATCGATGCTTATGTGGAATCTCCGCTTTCCAACCCGCTGTCTTAAATTCTCAACGTATGGCTTCTACGTCTATCGTACAAAAACAGTCAGATTATTTAACATCCACTCCACTTAAGCATCATCTATTTATAATTTTTAAGTTGTGAGTTTTTAATTTCTAAGAGTTGTTTTACGTTTTTTGAATAATGTTTAGGAATTTATTTCTTGGTTTTCGTTTGTTTTGTGTTTTATAATTTTTATTTGTTTTTTGCGTATTTGCTCCCAGTCAATTCCATATTTATTGCTTGATCGCTACTAACTAACTTCTCAGATATATTCTTCACAGGGCTCTTATAACTACCCCTTGCTAAGTTAAATTATGATCTCTGTTACGACACGGTCTATCAGTTCTGCTCCGTAACATGATGCAAGAGTCACGCTGAATGGCTGTTGAGTCAAAATCGCATCCATCGCAGTCTGAACTCGAGTTTCTCCACCCTCCTCTGCAAGAGTTGGGTCTGCATAGTTCATGCTAAAAGTAAAATCTTTTCCTATATCTGTCTTGTACTTTAGTCTAAGTGATTTCATTATTTGTCACCACCTTTCAAATTATTATTCAAATACTTTTTGCTACTTTTGGTACTACTCCACAAGCAACGAAGTTGCGTATTTCTTAACTGCCGTTACTGGATGTTCAAGCAACTCTGTGAGAGTTGCGGAAACAGCGGAAAGATTTTCAACAGTAATGTTGTTATCAAGTTTAGAAATGTTTACGCTCTTCTCTACAGCTTTACCATCTAATTCTCCGAGATTAAGTGTGAAACGCATGCTTGTTGATACAGGATTGATGTTTGCCATAATAAATTCCTCCTTTCGTACGTGATAATAGTAATAGTGCATAGGAGGAATCAAAAATACAAATGAAGTGGAAAATTTAATAGACAAACAATTGAAACTCGTGCAAAAACTTACTTTTTAAAGTAAAATAGAACCAAGGATATTAAAAATCACAAAGTAAAGTTCAGTTAAAAACAAAGAATATACATTCACAATATTCATACATAAACTTTATCAACTGCTTTAAATGTTCCGTAGATACATGTCCTAATAACAGATGGATTCAGCTAAATAGCCATTGAAATCACGTCTATAATCCAGTATTAAACACAAATATTTTTTTATATATGAAGGAAGTGTTTTAGATGGAGCAAAATATTTCAGTTGCCTTATTAAACAACGCCACATTATTGCTAGCTTTGTGCGTTATTTATGAAGTTATATATTTATTGCCATCTAAATACCGCCGTATGCAACCGATTTTTAATGGACTCCTAATAGCACTGATATGTATCGCTGTTATGAGCGTTCCATTTACTTTTAGCCCCTACATAGTTTTCGACACTCGTACAATTCTAATCAGCGTTACTGCTCTAATTTTTGGAATAATTCCGACAGTTATCACTGTGGTTATGGCATCTATTTTTAGAGTAAGCCTGGGCGGAGTTGGTTTGTTGCCAGGTCTTGCGACAATTACAACAAGCGCCATTATTGGATTAGCTTGGCGGCGTTGGCTGTATCCTAAATCAACGAAATGGGCCTGGCTGAATATCTACGCAATGAGCGTCACTATCCACATTTCTATGCTCGCCTGTATGCTGCTGCTTGCCTATCCAAACAATCTGAATGTAATTCGTCAAATAGCGCTGCCAGTAATGTTGATTTATCCTATTGCAACCGTCTTACTTAGTTCATTATTAATACGTCAAGAAAAGCTCAGACTCAGTCAAGATCAACTAAAACAATCGGAGGAAAGGTTCAAACTGTTATTTGATCAAGCGCCGCTAGCTTACCAATCATTGGATATTGACGGGCGCTTTACTGCCGTTAATCAACAATGGCTTGATACATTTGGTTATTCTAGAGGCGAGGTGATCGGAAAATGGTTTGGCGACTTTCTTTCTCCGATCAACAGAGAAGTATTCAATCAAAACTTTCCTATATTTAAAGCACA
>JAAYFQ010000180.1 GCA_012728165.1 Synergistaceae bacterium
ACGGAGCACAAAGGGTTTATTAATGCTGCATTATTTATAGTGTTGCAAACGTTTTGATTAACTATAAATATAATTGGTCTGAAATTAATGAGAATCGTAAATAATTAAAATCACAAAAAAATGAAAAAAATAATTGCAATTTTAATACTCGCATTTGCCGTACAAGGTGTGGCAAATGCGCAAATTGGCAGGTTACTTAATAAAGCCAAAGAAACAGTGAAAAAAGAGACAAGAGATGCAACCGAAGATGCAGCCAACACTACATTAGATACAAAAACGATGGTTTCTACTGCCGGTATGTCTGATGAGGTACGCCAGGCCGTTGCAAAACTCAAAGATCCAAGCCTTAGACCACCTACAAGCTGGGCCTACGATTCCTTTGCAGACAAAGGAGGTGCAGCATTTGATCTTGAGGAAGAAAGTGTAAACCCAATGCCACTCGACAAAATGAATCATTATGAATTTGTACAACGCATTTATCGTTTTTCTTCCGAGGAATTGGATGGAATAAAAAAACAAATAGAAGACAGAAATAACGACAACTTATCTATTTGTGAGGCAGTATGTATTCCCGGCACATTTAGTATAAAATCCGATGTGGGAAAACTCTTTACCGATGGTGAAAAATTTGCTGCAGAACTAAACCTGAAAGAAGAGTCTAAACTTTATGAACACTACATCGATGTCCTTAAAAGCTATGTTACTCAACGTTATGAAGTAGAAAAAAAAGGTGAAGGTAGATTTACCTTAAAATCGCTTCAAATAGGAATGAATAGCATCAGAAATATAGATGGAAAACAACACTTCGTAATTTACGATAACTATGGAACTCCGGTAATTACGCCCGCTAAAAAAGATATATACGACTATGAAAGGGCTCAATTAATCGGTATTCGTCAATTACTTGACCGCAAGGATGATTCATCGCAGTGGGATGAATATAATTTTGCGGATATTGTAATATATAGTATGGCGGAAGGACAAAGAAATTCACTGGCTAACCAAGAAAAACTACCCGTACCCGCTTCGCAAATGAACAATCCGGCATTGAAAGCCAAAATGCTTGAGTTGGCACGCAAGGCTTACCCATCGTGGGATATTAAAGAACTTATAATTATAGAATCGGCATGGCGGGTTGAAAAAAACGCGCTCGGACAAATTATCCACCGCCGTATAAACACCAACATCATTCTGCCAAACGGATCGGGTGGATATACTATGCGCACGCTCAGTTTTATAGAGCCTTACGCCGGTAGCGACAAATATGGTACGGTAGAAGCCTTTGGGATTGGAACTGATGACAGGGCGGTAAATTATATAGAAAAATAAGAATATTAAAAACAGGCGAAAGATGAAAAAAATAATATTACTCACAGTTATACTTGGGGCATTTATTATTAATGGATGCAATGGAAGTAGCTCGCAACCAAATTTTAAAAATATGGCTGAAATTGAAAAACTATCGAAAGAGGAGTTTGCTGAAGAGTCAGCGGCAATTTATGCCCGTGTGTTTCAGGAAGTCGGAAACCTGCTTAATAAACATTCAAAAATAGATGCTAGTTTTGAAAAGGAGATCGATAAACTATATGACAGCTCTGCAAAGCAGATGATTGAATACGGAA
>JAAYFQ010000181.1 GCA_012728165.1 Synergistaceae bacterium
ACAGACAACAATTCAAGAAAAAGCAAGAGAAATGTATACAGAACTCAAACTTGAGCAGCTGCGCAGGCAATTTAAAGTTTCTCAGAAAGAACTTGCAGGAAAAATGCAGATAACACAGTCTCAAGTTTCAAAAATTGAAAAAAATCAAAATTTAGAAATAAGGACATTAAGACGATTTCTCAACAGTTTAGGGCTTGAGATGGTCATTTATGCAAAAAAAGAAGATGGGGCCTTGATACCAATAACAAAACATAAATAGAACCAAGAAGTGAAGGAACATCATTGGGGGATCAAACATACACATTTTACAGAATGACTAACCCCTTCGGAAATATAGTCGTTTATTGTTTAAAAAGTGCTTTTTAGTATGTATGATTTTGCGTAGAAACACTATGTGTAAGTTGACATTAACATTAGCGTCGCTATACTAAAGCTAACAGAACCGCCCGCACCTCTCAACGATGTGTCCCAGGGCGGACATTTTTTATAATAAATGGGGATAGCAATGGTCCTTAAAGAACCGCAAACATATAAAAACCAGGTGGATTTATTACGCGTCAAAGGATTTATTATCTCTGATGAAAATCTATGTGTAGATTTTCTTAAAGAAGTTAATTATTATAGATTTGCTGCTTATTATTTACCTTTTCGCATGGCCGTCGATAAATATCAACCTTCCATTTCAATAGAACGTATCAAAGATATTTATCATTTTGATCAAGAAATAAGGAATCTGGTTTTTGCCGCTATTGAAAAGATAGAAATATCTCTGCGGACTCATATTGCCTATTTTCATGCACATAAATATGGTGCAGAAGGGTATAAGGAAGCTTCAAATTATAGGCTTGACCATAAACATGAGGTTTTTAATTCTCACATCAAAGAACGAATAAAAGAAAATTCTAGCTCTCTAGTTGTTAAACATCACAATGCAAAATATGAAGGAAAATTTCCGATATGGGTAGTAATCGAATTCTTTACTATGGGTATGCTCTCTCATTTCTATCTTGGGCTTACTACAAGTGATAAAAAAGCAATCTCAAAAGATTTATACAAGACAACAGAAAGTAACTTGGAAAGCTGGCTTAGATGTTTAACCGATTTACGCAATAAATGCGCTCATTATTCAAGATTATATTATTGGATATTCACTGCTATTCCTAAGTTTCCAACGGATTGTGAATATCCTGCTGACAGAGGGTTATTTGCTCAATTGTTGCTTCTGAAGTTTATGTATCCTCTAATTCTCGACTGGAATGAGTTATTCGTTTTACCCTTGGAACAATTATTTAATAAATATGATGGCTCAATTTCTTTGGGTCATATGAAATTTCCAGAAAATTGGAAAGAACTTCTCCTTAAATAAATAAAATTACTATTAGGTCTATCAATATAATAAGCAAAAGGCCGTCCCTGTCAGGGACGGCTCTTGCTATGATTCTTCTACCTATCTTGAATACCTAGTGAAGCTTTTAGTCCAGCTTGAAGAACCTGTGAAAAATTTAGGTTTTGTTTCTCTGCTAATGAATTTAGCCATACAGGTACGGTTACATTTTTCTTAACGCTGCCGGACCGTTTTTCTTCTCGGTAGATCGGGAGCCAG
>JAAYFQ010000182.1 GCA_012728165.1 Synergistaceae bacterium
CAGTTACATACGGGGTAGCTCTATCAATTCTTTCTCTCGCATAGATATCTATTCCAGATTCAATTAAAACAAGATCTTCAAGCCAATATATATATATATATATATTCAAGGGCTTTTTCTAGCTTATCTGATTCTGTTTTTTGCATGAATTGACTCATATATTCCCAATGAGGATTACCTTCTTTATCTACTGGCAATAATAAATTAGTATTATTAAGTCGAGATCCATTTAATTGCAAACCATATGATGCTTTTTCTTTTGAAACTCTTTCTATGGATGTGCAAATAAACTTTCCATTATATTTATTTATCTTTTGCATTTGGTGTTTCTATTAAACCCACGTGTTTGGCAACAACATATCCGTCATCTTCAAAATTTATAAACTTAGATACTTTTTCCTTATAGTGAGGTACTCCTGCTGTAAAAATAGCAATGCAAGGATTAACTCCGACACCATAAAAAGTGTCTTTGTTCAACGTTATAACACCTTCTAGAGTATGATTTTTAAGAATATTCGCTTTAATTTCTTGTTCAACTCTTGTTTTACCAGTCATAGTAGACTGTGGAACAATAATTGCTACTTTTCCATCTTCAACCATACAATCCAGCAAATGCTCAGTAAATGAAATCTCGTAAAGATCTGAATTAGCTTTTGAGCCTTGTGAATATGGTGGATTCATCATTCCTATTGTTGGATGCCATTCCTTTTGAATTTTTGCAGGATTCAATTTTAAAAAGTCAGCATTTTCTAAATTACTCTTGCCATCACCTCTAAGTATCATATTTGTTATAGCAATAGTAAACATATAGGATTGAGATTCTACGCCAAATAATTGATTCTTCTTAATTTTACGTCTTTCCTCTACATCATCGGTTTGACTTAACATGTCATGCATCGCAGAGATAAGAAAGCCACCAGTCCCATCAGGAGCATCAAAAGTATTGGATCAGAATCATATAGATCTAAAATACTTACCTCGTTATGGGCAAGAACCTTATCGCCCAGAGGGTCTGGTTTATTTACAACTATCACGTTTGTAGCTTCCTTTCCTTGCCAAGAAGCACTTCCTTTCAGCATAAAATAGGTTGTTCCGCGTATGATCGCAAACCAACACCTATTGCTCACCTAACCCTCCATGGTGATTAATATTTCGCTTCCTCTTTTTAAAGATTATTATCCATGATATACTTTTTACAAAAAGGAATCAGTCGGTATGTCTTCTAACTCATGGGATAAATTCAATCACAAAAAAATTCTAAGAAAGAGGCACATAGAGATAGAAATTTTTATAAAATATTAGATTTTTATCTTTGGAAGTGTCCTGCTCCCGGAACTGCTTATGGTGCAAATACCTTCAAGGATTATAAGTATGTTAAAGGTATTCATGTTAAACAACTGAAAGATAAATTACTAAGGCTAGAGAATTCTAAAATACTCTTTTTATCGCCTAAAAGAGATGACTTTGATGAGACTTTAAAGAAATATAGAATATACGACAAAATGATAGAGAAAGAAGTTATTGTTATACGCGAATCTAAAACCCATATAGATGATTTATTTCGTAACATACGAAACGCTTTCGCTCATGCTAGCTTTTCTATCAAGAAACAAAAAAACGTCGAAGATTATTTTTACTTCTTTGAAAGTAGAAAAAAAGGGAAAGAAATTAAGACTCGTCTTGTGTTAAAGGAAACAACATTATTGCGCTGGATTAGCTATTTTAATTAATTCAATTCTATCTTCTCATATAGTAATAGGTTGATGCACTCTTTCTGAGTTATAGTGTCCCTTATCATTTCTGCTGCTCTCAGTAAGAATACGCTTAAAATCTGGTGATCAAGCAATTTCTCTCGCTTATATTTTTCTAATGAACTTCACTAATTATTTTACGCGTTATTCTACTGATAAGATTCTTCAATGCAATAACAACCTTAAATAATACTATTAGTTTCTCATTCTTCCGACGTCAATCATTTCATATAATATGTGGTACTAAAAATTTGTAATCAACGAATTCTTCTATCTGATAAACTTAACAACGTTACACTCTCCACATAAGATGATTACACTTAAGCGCACTTGCTACTAGGTATTCGTTTATTTTCGCCTGCTCCTGTATACGGTATTGTTCCGCAGTACTATGTAGAGAACAGCCATGAAGCCATCATCCCGCGTGAAGTTTTCATGCAGGTGCAGGAAGAGCTTATCCGCCGCCGTATTGTACACACAAGCCCGAACGGAAAGACCAGAACTTTCAGCAGCAACCACGTCTTTGCTCAGATAATTATCTGCGGCAACTGCAGTGAAGTGTTCCGCAGGGTTCATTGGAACAACCGTGGCAAGAAATCCATCGTCTGGCGCTGTGTCAGTCGATTAGAAAATACAGGCTTGTTCTGCGATGCCCGCACAGTGCTTGAAAGCACCATCGAGCAAGTGCTGGTCACCGCTATCAATCAGACGCTCTGCGACAAGGACTCTTTCCTTATTACTCTGCGGGACAACATCGCAACCGTCATAAATCGTGAAAGCGACAAGGCCTTGTCGGATATTGATAAGCGGCTGGAGGACGTGCAAAATGAGCTTTTGAAGCTTGCCACCTCCAATGCGGATTATGATAAAGTTGGCGATGAGATTCACCACCTTCGTGACCAGAAGCAGAAGCTGCTGCTTGAAAGCGCTAACCGTGATGAACTTAAAAAACGCATTACTGATATGAGCACATTCCTAAAGAAGCAGTCCACCGCCCTCGCCGAATACGACGAGCAGCTTGTCCGGCGGTTGATTGAAAAGGTTACGGGCTTCGAGGACAAATTCACCGTGGAGTTCAAGTCTGGTGTGACGGTGGATGTGGAAGAATAGGGCAGAAATCAAACAGGGCACTCGACGCCATTTAAAGTGTGGAGTGCCTTGTTAATTATAAAGTAAAGAATAAAATACGTTAATTCTTACAAAATCCATTTCCTGCGGATATTATACTGACAGAAAGTAAATAAGACTATGGCGAAGACAAGTAATATTAGGACGCACAACACAGGTGGCAGCGTACCTACGCCGAGAATTGCTCCGCCGAGCAAATCGGTTCCATATGTCAAAGGCAAGAGATATGAAATCGGCCGCAGAAAGACGGGAAGGCTGCTAACGGGCAGGAATAATCCACACAGAAACAGCATGGGGAACCGAAAGAAGTTGGAGAACGTCTGCGCTTCAAACACTTCCTTTGCTGAAACGGCAATCAATAGACCCAGAAGCGTAGAGGTTACGGCGATCAAAAAGACAGCCAGTAGCACAACCCCCCAGCTAATTACGGCGAGGTCAATAAAAAAAGATGCAAATATCACCGGTACAAAGGCGTTGAACAGGCCGAACAATATCGCTCCGGAAAGTTTTGCGGCCACCATCGTGCTCAGGGAAATTGGAGCCAGCAGAAGTCGATCAAAGGAGCGGCCTTTCCTCTCAAAGGTAATGGTTACGGCCAGCATAGAGGTGGTGCCAAATAGTACGCTCATGGCCATAAGGCCCGGAAGCAATGCCCGAATATCGGACAGATTCATTCCTCCGGATGACCTGATTAATTGCATCAGTGTCCAGGACAGCGGGAATATGATTCCCCAGCTGATGTTCGGCGGTTTCAGATAGTAGTTTTGAATATCCTTTTTTAGGATGTTCCAGAAGGCAATCCATGTTTTCATTTCGCCACGCCTCCTTTTTCTTTCTCCTTCTTGAGCTTTTCAGCTTCAATCCCTGTTATGTTCACAAAGACATCCTCCAGCGTTGGCCGTATCTCTTTCGCCTCAAAAACCGAAATGCCTTTTCCGTCCAGATATTGCAGGACAGGAGAAAGAGGTATTCGTTCTTCGCAGAGTAGGGTTACCTCATGATTTGTATCGACTTTGACTGTACAGCCATCAAAATGCTGCTGCAAGTCTCCCGCAAGCGGCTCCAAATTTTGGTTGGCAGTAAGCCGGATAGCATAGCCATGAGAAACACTTTGCATCAGCTCTGATACTGTGCCGTTTGCCACAATATTGCCACCTGCGATAAAAGCGATACGGTCACAGATGCGTTCGGCATCCTCAATGTAATGAGTGGTAATAAATATGGTTGTTCCCCTTTGCTTGAGCTCTAACAGAAGATGACGAATCTGCCGAGCACTCTCCACATCAATTCCCGTAGTTGGCTCATCCAGAAAAAGAATCTCCGGCCTGTGGATGATGCCTGCAGCGATGGTCAGCTTGCGGCGCATTCCTTTAGAATATGCCTTGAACGGACGCTTTCCGGCCTTGGCTAAATCAAATTGTGACAAAAGTGCTTTAGCCCGCTGCTCACGCTCAGCTTTCCGCATTCCATAAAGAGAACCGCAGAAGCAGAGGTTGTCAAAGCCGTCCATTTCATCATAAAGATTGCTCTCATCCGGAACGATGCCCATAATCGACTGCGCCTTTTTGACGTTCTTCACCGCATCGATTCCATCTATTTCAACGGAACCGCCGGAGGGTCTTGCAAGACCGATCATCATATTGATAGTGGTGGTTTTCCCTGCACCGTTAGGGCCGAGGAAGCCAAATATTTCGCCTCGGCGAATGGAAAAAGAGATGCCATTTACCGCTGTAAAGTTTCCATAACATTTACTCAGGTTTGTGACACTGACAATGCCTGTGGTGCTCATAGCTGTATTCTCCCTTCACAAAATCTTTGCCATGACAGAACTCTTTGGCTTCCTCGCTGCAATTCTGCTTTTTTACATGGCAACGTTCCTGCTCCGGAGAAGAACACTCGCCTGTTTCAGGCGTGCATGCCTCCCGCTCCACGCAGGCTAAAGCCTCAATCTCGACAGCAAGAGTATGAAGGACATCTCGATTTACATCATAATGCATAAAATAGCCCCTCTTTTCTCCGGTCAGAAGTCCGACATCCCGTAATACCTTTAAATGCTGCGAAACCGCGCCCTCGGAAAGTCCCAGCTTTCTTGCCAACGCTCGGACACAGTAATTGTGCCGAAGCAGTAGCGACAGTATCTTCAACCTGGTTTCATCAGCAATAGCCTTAAGCACAAGCGCCAGATCCATTAATAGCCACTCCTTTTTGTTTAATTTAGCAATCACTAAATTAATTATTTCACTTCTTTTAATTTAGTCAACACTAAATCAAAAAGCCAGCAGCCTCATTAAGAGAAACTACTGGCTACAGTGGGCATATAATTATACCGCGCAAGAACTATTTCACAATACAAATGTGTTATTCTATTCCCCACATTCATCATGATGCTGATGCTCATGACAAACGGAACCAGTAGATTTAAGGGAGCCCTGCAAGTACGCTTCTACTGCTGCTTTAGCATCACCTTTTGCTCCTACAACAACTTCAACGTTCCTTTCATTAAAAATCTCAACCGCGCCTCCGCCCATACCACCG
>JAAYFQ010000183.1 GCA_012728165.1 Synergistaceae bacterium
GTTTCATTCTACATTACTTTTTATAAGAGATAGGTGGTATTTACAAAACATGAAAAATGTATTAGCAACAAAAAAAGGCATCATCGGAGTTGGTATTGCGATTGGTATTTTAGCATCACTTCTGCAATATTGGGGCAATCCAGCAAACATGGGTATTTGTGTTGCCTGTTTTGTCCGAGACATAACAGGAGCCATTGGTTTGCATCGTGCTCCGGTCGTACAGTATTTGCGTCCTGAAATAATAGGTTTTGTCCTAGGGTCTTTTATCGCAGCGTATGCTTTTAAGGAATTCAGACCCCGTCTTGGATCAGCACCTCTTGTTCGATTTATCCTAGGAGTTTTCGCGATGATTGGGGCTCTTATCTTTCTAGGTTGTCCTTGGAGGGCGGTCCTTCGACTGGCTGGCGGCGATTTCAATGCTATTGCTGGCTTGCTCGGTCTTACGTCAGGTATTTGGATTGGCACTAGATTTCTTAAATCTGGGTATACTTTAAGTTCAAGTCATAAAACATACACGTCGGTAGGTTGGATTTTCCCAATAATAATGGTGGCTTCTCTGGTTCTTTTATTTATGAATCCTGAAATTCCAGGAGAAGGCAAAAGTGGCATTCTCTTTTATAGTGTTAAAGGACCTGGTTCTATGCACGCATCTTTAGCTATTTCCATTACAGTAGGACTTGTTATAGGTTTTCTGGCACAAAGGAGCCGCTTTTGTACAATGGGAGCAATACGTGACCTCATTTTATTTAGGCAGACGCACCTTTTCTCAGGACTGCTTAGCCTTACATTTGCAGCTTTTGTAGTAAATCTGATACTTAAACAGTTCCATCCCGGATTTGCAAATCAGCCGGTTGCCCACACAATGCAGCTATGGAATTTTGCTGGAATGCTGCTTGCTGGTCTTGCTTTCACCTTGGCAGGAGGTTGCCCAGGACGTCAACTTTTCTTGTCTGGAGAAGGAGATGGAGATGCAGCCGTATTTGTTATAGGGATGATAGTTGGTGCAGGTTTTGCCCATAATTTTGGACTTGCCAGCTCAGGTGCCGGAGCGACACCAGCAGGTATGATTGCGTTTTTCATAGGATTAATTTCCTGTTTGTTGATTGGATTTACAATGAGAGAAACCATATAGGAGTGATAAAATTATGAATAACAACACTACAGTTGATGCTAGGGGACTTTCTTGCCCTCAACCTGTTATTTTAACTTTAAATGCTATAAAAAAAATGAATGATGGGGAAATTATAATTTTAGTTGACACAGAGACGTCTCAGGAAAATGTTTGTCGTGCAGGTAAATCTCAAGGTTGGGAAACAGCAGAAGTTCAACCGGAAGGGGACGCATACAGGATTATTTTAAGAAAGGAAATCTAATATGTTTGATATTTTTAATAAAAAAACAAAGACTGATTGCGAAAATTCTGAAAATGGGATACTGGTTTTTGAAAATACAACAGATGTGATTAGAGCTGAAAACGTTTTAAAAGCAAAGGGTTGGAAAATCAAAGTAATGGGACCTCCTCCAAACATAAGAAGTGGCTGTGATTTAGTGATTGAATTTCCTCTTATGGAAGAAATGTCCATAAGAAGGAGTCTCTTAGAGGCAAAACTCAATCCAACTCAGGTCGTTCCTGTGAATAGTGTTTTATTGGAACCCGTAAATCTACTTCATGAAAAAAGTTATGGTAACTTCTTTATGGTCAGAGCTGCAAACATGAAAATAACGGTTGATAGAAACACAAAATTGATAGTTAATGTTTCAGGTGGAGGTTGTCCAGACGTTCCTTACCTTGCAGGTCAGATGGTAAACAAACACCTAAACGATACGCCTCAACCCAAAGACATAGGTTACACTCTCTGTGCCTATGCTCTTCAGATTGCATATGACAGGGTGGTAGAAATATGTTAGGTATTGTGGGTACAATTCCTGAAATTAATTTTCCGCTTGTTTCCGGTAGGGTTGTGCTTGAAGGTGATCATATTATCATTGGAGATAACCACATCAACGTGAACCGTGGTACACCGGCAATGATAGCAGCTGCGATTAAAACATTAAAATACATGAATAAACCAGATCCTTATTGTTATTTAGTTGGAGATATAGGTAATGGTGAAGGATGTAAGCTCCTTTATAAATACTTAAAAGAAAATATTACTGAGACCTCTTTTAAGACATTGGCCTTTCATTATTTTCAACCAGATGTAGGTTTATTTAAGAGAGTAATTGCAGAAATTGCTAAAATGCAAAATAGGCCAATTTTAATAGCAGATGCAGGATTTATGTATGTTGCCAAAATGGGAGGAGACGCCTCTTTTTTTGATTTATTTACTCCTGATGCTGGTGAACTTGCATATTTAGCTGACGAAAAAGCACCCCATCCCTTCTACACAAGAGGATTTATTTTGCATGAAGAGAACCTGGTTCCAGATTTAATAAAAAGAGCGTACCAACATAATAATGCTTCGTCTTATCTTCTTGTTAAGGGAGCAAAAGATTATGTAGCCGATAGGAACGGTATTATAACTGTTATAGACACCCCGGTTGAAGAAGTCCTTGAAGCAATTGGGGGTACCGGAGATACACTGACTGGAATTGTCTCTGCCTTGATCGCGTCAGGTATGGACATTAAAACTGCATCAGCTAAAGCTGCTAAAGTTAATCGTTTAGCAGGTTTCTATGCTAGACCTACTCCGGCAACCCAGATTTATGATATTATCAAACAAATACCACGTGCTCTTAATGAGGTATTAGTGGATATTTAAAATACTATATTTAATATAGTATTTAATAACTAGATTACGAAGTTAAATTTACCCTTGGAAAGGATTTCGTATATTTATGAAACAAAACGAACATGCTCGATACACTGAAATTAAACTGACTCAAATGTCAAAAACCTCTGGGTGAGCGGCTAAAATCTCTCCGGAGATTTTGGCACAAGTCTTGTGCCATTTACAAAAGCCTTTACATCCAAATTTGCTTGTTGGGATTGAATCATCTGATGATGCAGCAGTTTATAAAATAAATGAAGATGTTGCATTAATTCAAACTCTTGATTTTTTCACTCCTGTTGTGGACGATCCCTATACATTTGGGCAAATTGCTGCGGCTAACGCATTGAGTGATGTTTATGCCATGGGAGGGGAGCCATTTCTGGCACTGAACATAGTTTGTTTCCCTGACTGTTTGGATCCTTTAATTTTATCGGAGATTTTACGCGGTGGCCAGGATAAAGTTACTGAAGCTGGTGCTGTTTTAGCAGGAGGGCACAGTGTATCAGATGACGAGCCTAAATACGGGCTCTCAGTATCGGGTTTCGTTAACCCTTTAAGAATAATGACGAATAACAGGGCTAAACCAGGAGATGTTTTAATTCTGACAAAGCCTTTAGGTGTAGGAATTATAAATACAGCAATAAAAGCAGGTATAGCCAGTGAAACAGCCAGCAGGGAAGCTATACTTTCTATGACTTCGCTTAATCGTATTGGAAAAGAAGCAACGCAGGACATAAACGGAGTACACAGTATTACTGATATTACTGGTTTCGGACTTTTGGGACATGCGATAGAAATGGCAGAAGGAAGCAATGTGACTTTTCGTATCAAAAGTAATGATATCCCATATATAGCTTCAGCAGAAGAGTATGCCAATATGGGACTGATCCCAGCCGGAGCTTATAAAAACAGAGATTTTTTTATTGGACGTGCTTTTATCAGTGATCAAATCCCGGTTTTTTTACGTGACATCCTTTTCGATCCTCAGACCTCAGGAGGATTACTCATTAGTGTCGCTAAAGAAGATTCACAGCAGGTTCTTGATAATCTAATTAATTCGCCTGTTGCTTATGCCTGTATCGGTGAGGTCGAAGTTTTTTCTGAAAAATATGTAATAGTAGAATAGAAATTTATATATATCACAAGTAATTATTGTATTGATTTATCTGTAACATTTAATATAAAACCAGTCTTGTCATTATCATTTATTCTGAAAACGGTCTGCATTGCCCACAACTCCGCAAGGTCAAAAAATTCAATGACCATAAGACTTAGCATTGGCTCTTTATGCAATGACCTCTGCGGTAATAAGACTATGTGCCATAAGATCAAACAACTGTCGATAGAATACCTTCTCACTGTAGCGAATGTTACGTGTACGCTTCAGTAGCGTTATGCCAGTAGTATCCGCCGCCCAAGAAGACATATTTGAATAATCAGGAGGAATGGGAGTCGTTGAAAAATCAAAAGGTTTTGCCGAACCGGATGACGCACGGCATAACAGAGGGTTCAATAATAAAATTAACGCTGATAAAAGTGAAAGTACAATAAAACGATAATTGCGAGGTTTCAAATTAAACAACACCATTCTGTAACATTAAGACTTATAACTAAAAGAAAAAATATTTTATGCTGTAAAAATTACCTGTAGGAAATTGAATTTGTAAAAGCATCTATATGTTCAAGACCAGCCCACGTTTTGAGAGAAAGGTCACTCACAACGACTCTCATAATACGTTGTTTGTTCTTACTGCCATCAACATGATGCGATGTATAACTACCGAGTGAATGTATAGCGTAATGTACACCATCACTCTGACCCAGATATATCATAACGTGACCTTTCATACATAGCACATCTCCA
The DNA here is from genome assembly GCA_012728165.1 of Synergistaceae bacterium. GTDB lineage: Bacteria > Synergistota > Synergistia > Synergistales > Synergistaceae > JAAYFL01. The sequence continues at coordinate 4,639 of JAAYFQ010000183.1, forward strand.
GCAGAAACATTTTCTGAAATTAACGTATAACGCTGAGAACTGCTCAGCCCTTCAAACAATGTAATTCTGCCCGCTGTTTTAGCCTGCTGACCAGAATTACGCGGAAGGAAGATACCGAACACCCTGTAAACATCATTAACAAAACCTGAACAGTCCTCGCTCTTTAAAAGCCCTCCCCAGCCATAAGGCGCACCGTAAAATTTAAAAACCTGCCTGATTAAGTTTGCTCGAGTGTAGGGGAGAAACCCTTCATGGACATTCTCGTTGTTAGAAAAAATAAGCTGTTTCTCTTCCAGCAAAGTCCCATCAGGTCTGCAACGGGGAATCAGCACTATAAATGCGTTAATATATTTTCCTTTTATCAGCAGGCGGCTTCCCATCTGATAAAGAATCTCTTCTCCCTCTGAAGGAATAAAGAAATTCCGGGCAGTAACGGTAAGGAACTTATCGGGATGCACATACTCAAGCCACTTAGCTCTATCAGTAACGGCAACATCCGACGCCACTATCCAACCTCTGCAGTTGTATATCTGGACATAAAAGAATTTTCCTGATTTACTTGTATGAAGGATTATTAAAGGCTCAGAAGGATCAACTGCCGTCTCCTGTAAGTTATCAAAGAAAACATCTTCCGCTGAGCCAAAAAGCCCTTCTTCCATAGGAAGAGTCCTAAGGTTTGTCCTTCGAACAGCAATTCCGTAACGAACAGAACAAACTTCGCTCAGAACGCTCAAATTAAGTTCTTTTTTTAGATCTTCTCTCTCTTCATCTGTAAAGAGAATTCCGCCTCGATAAAGTTTATTGTTAAGGAGACTTACATCAGAAACTTTAAGTCTGAGAGCATCTCCATCATTTGTGTCAGGGATAAGTTGTAAATCCTGAATAAACGGTGATTTTCCTGTAATCTCTAAGTTAAATGCCTTTATCTGATCACCGGTTAAAACAACCTTGTCTGCATCTTTAGTAACGGAAATCCAAAATTCCGGATTGGTCAGTTTTACATCCTCGGTTATACCAACAGAAGCAGCCGCTGAATTACCAAAATAAAATAATGAGACCATCAGTAATAAGCAACACAATAGTAAACGGAAGCGTTTCATTATATTAACCAGCTCCTTTAATTTCCTTAAGAGATTAATTTATATTTCACATCTGACATTATACGGGGTCAACATTAAATTTATTTCCACAGGCAGAAAATTTAATTAAAAAAAGTTGAGCATTTTAATCAATTTTAAACATCTGTCTCTGTTCACAAACTTCATTTTATTATAAGATAAAATGAAAAAGAATAAAAAATTTTCAAACAAATGAAAGTAAGGAAAGAAAAGTAAAAAACGGTAATAATAGACCGTATTTAAATCGTTGAATTTAACCATACTTTGGAGGTTTTTGATGTGAAAGTGCCTTTCTGCACATGTCCTGACCATGAATGTAAGAACAATCCTATAAACCATGAAAATGGCTGCACTCTCTGCATTGCAAAATGCCTAGCAGAAAACGAAATACCAACCTGCTTCTACCGAAAGATAGAGCCAGACATGGATAGGAAGCAGGACTATACTTTTCAAGGATTTGCAAAATTCGTTATTGACCACGGTAAATAAGTTAAGTTCTGCGGCGGAAGCGTGCCGCGTGAAGCTGCCAGGTGGAACATCTGGCGTGAAGCTGCAACGTAAAACTTGTTGCGTGAAGCAATAGTGAAGCAGTGGTGAAGCGGTTGTAAGTGCGGTCAAACTATTGTCAAGCAATGGTCAAACGGTTGTTTTAGAGCAGTCAAACTATTGTCAAACAATCGTCAAACTATTGTCAAACAGTTGTTTTAGTGACCTGCCGGGGTCCAGCCTTGCCCCCATCGTCTCCCTGTTATGCACCCCCGGTCTGATCAACTACATGCGGAAAAAACGGGTGGAAAGTTGCTATTCATAAATACTTTTCTTTAGATCTCTTTAGAGATACTCGTAAAGCCTTATTTATTATTTTCAGTGACAGGGTTCTCCTCGTATATCTCCCTCTTTTTCGTCTTCTCCGCATGATCCTAGCGGAGATGGCGTCTTTACAAATTTTCGCAGTGAGATGTAAGCACTAAAAGTCATACCGTCTGTATAAGTGTCTAGGGTGTATTTAAACTCACTCAGGACAGTTTTTTGCGGCGTAAGTGGTAAAATATCGATAAGTTAGAGGAAAGGTTGTGATATTTAATGCAAAAACTTTTATTTTCTGTATTGTTTTTTATCTTAGTTTTATGTGAAGTTCCTGCTTTTTCCTGCACAACAACTATAGCGGGAAAGGATGCAACAATCGATGGGTCCGTTATGGTATCGCATTCTGACGATGGACTGGGCGATGGAAGCTTGGTATATGTTCCAGCAAAGGACCACGCACCGGGATCTATGAGAGCTGTATTATATTCACATGCATCTCTTGGATTCAAGCCTGAGTGGGGGGGCACAGAGAGCCACAGAATCATAGCAAAAGATCGCGCTCCCGCTTACGATAAAAAGGGACTACCTTCTTCTGTTCCACTGGGCTTTATTCCGCAAGTCGCTCATACCTATGCATATTTTGATGCAAACTATGGAGTAATGAACGAACATCAGCTCACAATAGGGGAATGTACCGACAAGGCAAAGGTAGATCCTGAGCCAGAGTTCCAAAAGAGAATCTTTTATTCAGCTGAGCTTTCAAGAGTTGCCCTAGAGAGGACAAAGACTGCCCGGGAAGCTGTAAAACTGATGGGTGAGTTGATCGATAAGTATGGATATTACGGAACCGGAGAGACGCTGCTTGTTGGTGACCCCAATGAAGGCTGGGTAATGGAAATGACCGGTTATGACAAGGATGCTAGCGACGGAGTGTGGGTCGCGCAACGTGTGCCGGATGACAAAATTTTTGTGGCGGCAAATCAGTTTCGTATAAGAGAAATTGACAAAAATAACAAAGATATGATGTTTTCGAGCAATATTTTTGATGCAGCACAGAAAAAAGGCTGGTGGAAGCCCTCAGACGGTCTCCTTGATTTTACAAAGGTCTATGGAGATGGAGAATTTCACCACCCTTATTATTCGTTGCGCAGAGTGTGGAGAGCCATGTCTATTCTTGCTCCGTCCCTGAAACTGTCCCCATGGGTAGAGAACGAATTAACTAAGGATTACCCATTTGCAGTGAAGCCCGACAAAAAAGTTTCTGTAAAAGACATAGCTTCTATACACCGAGACAATTATGAGGGCACAGAGTTTGATCTGACGGTAGGGCTTGCTGCGGGACCTTTTGGAAACCCAACAAGATATGAGGGAAATGCGGAATCCGTTTCTGACAAGGAGGGAAGGCTTACCCCTCTAACAGGGGAGTTCGAGAGACCTCTGGATATATATCGCTGCGTTTACTCTTACGTCACACAGTCCAGAAGCAAGCTTCCTGACGCGATAGGAGGAGTCCTCTGGTTTGGCCCTGATAGGCCATCGACCAGTCTCCTAATGCCTTTTTACTCAGGAGCACTAAACCTTCCCGCACCTATCCAGCTGGCAAACATCCTTGACCTAAGCAGAGTCAGCCTTTGGTCTGCGTTCAATTTCGTCGCCAACTACTGCACCATTAAGTATTCCTATATGATCAAGGATTTAAAGGAAGAGAGAAGCAAGTTCGAGGATATAGCTTTCGTAAATCAAAACGCACTTGAGAAAAAAGCTATGGAACTCTGGATTAAAAAAGACGAAGAAGGAGCAAAAGAACTTCTGACTACTTACAGTAACAATAATGCTCTTGCCGTTTTGGTTGCATGGCACAAGCTGGCGGAACGTCTTTACATTAAATACAACGACGGTTATATAAACACTCCACAAGCTGTTGGACAGCCTGTTTTCTACCCGGTATGGTGGCTTAAAGAAGTTGGATTTGAGAATGGACCTACAAGCTACAAAAAGACAAAATAGATGGATCATAATGTCTTTGAATGCTTAAGTTTTTATTGAGCTAAAGTTACCGGAGCTTGAAGCCCCCAAGATTACTTTTTATCTTGGGGGCTTCAATTAAGTTAGTTTAAGCCTAACAGGCTGACTATAATTTTTATTATAGTCTACTTTGTGTTATACTAATAGAGTTGTTCAACTAGACTTTTCCACCGTCTTTCCCGCATGATCCTGAGCGGGAATCCAGGTTTACTTAGTGTTTTGTTTTAAACATCCGTTTCACTATTGCTTCACCACCCCTTTGTTTGACGACATTTGACTATAGTTTGACCGCTTCTAAAACAACCACTAATTCTGAGGGAGTTGAGAAAGCCTATAAAGGAGGAAAATTATATATGAAAAAAAGCGATATCAAACCATTCAAGTTTATGGAATGCGCTGTTATACCCATTGCAACAGGGATAAAGGCACAAAATCTTCGTGAACTTCAAACAGGTCTTACCCAGATTCCGGACAGTTCAATTTATTTTCATTTTTGGGGACGTATGCTCAGACCTCACATTTCTGAA
>JAAYFQ010000025.1 GCA_012728165.1 Synergistaceae bacterium
AAAAATATGAGAGAGCCGTTTGACCGTCTTCTGACTCAAGGTATGGTTATAAAAGATGGGGCGAAGATGTCAAAATCTATTGGCAATGTTGTTGATCCTGACGAGATTATTAGTAAGTATGGAGCAGACACTGCAAGACTATTTATTCTTTTTGCATCACCTCCAGAAAGAGATCTTGAATGGTCTGAACAAGGAGTCGAAGGGGCATATAGATTCCTATGTCGTGTTTACCGTGTTGTTGAAACAAATCTTGAGACACTGAAGAGTGCTTCAAAACAGCCAATCCTTTTGTCAGAGATAGAAGATCTTGACTCGCGCTCAATGAAAAGAATGACTCACAGCACACTTTCGCGGGTAACAAAAGACATAAGTGAAGGACATCAGTTTAACACCGCAGTAGCAAGGCTTATGGAGCTTACAAACGCTCTTGCCGCTTTCAAAGTAAAAGACTCTCAATCCTCTGATATCATGAGAGAGGGAGTTGAAACGCTTTTAGTTTGTCTTTCAACATTCGCTCCGCATATTGCAGAAGAATTATGGCACCTTATCGGAAATAAGACCTTCATCTCGACAGAAAAGTGGCACATTGTAGATGAAAGTGCACTTGTAAAAGACTCTGTCACAATAGTTCTCCAAATAAACGGCAAGGTGCGTGAGCAATTTAGTGTTGAGCCAGATCTTTCAAAAGATGAACTTGAAAAAGAAATTTTGTCTCGTGACGAGACAAAAAAACGTCTTGAAGGAGTAACAGTAGTAAGGGTTATAGTAGTTCCTGGTAAGCTGGTTAATGTTGTGGTGAAAGCTTAATGCCCGCACTGTGTTTAATAGTAGCTTCGGGAACAAGTCAAAGGCGTCTCTTGGAGGAGACTGTTTCTGAATTTAGGAAAAAAGGATATGTTCTTGGCTCAAGCCAAGAAGGAGGAGAGTGGTCCTCTGTTTTATCTGATAATATGTCGGTAGGACTCTTCGACGAAAAAAAACTGGTAGTCGTAGATTCAGCTTTACTTATGGGAGCAATGTCGGAAAAACTTTCTCCTATGATTGATACAGAATCTTCTGTAATAATTCTATTAGTTTATGATTCGGACCCTTCAAAACTTATTCCGAAAGAAGTACTAAAAAAATGTACTGTTTTAAAACCTGCTGAAATTCCGCGTTGGCCTCAAGAACGTCAAATATGGGTGGCAAACCTTGCAAAAACTATGGATGTCAACATTAATAGAGATGGCATTTCTCTCATGGTTGAATTACTTGAAGATCCTGAAGAGATAAGAAAACAGCTAGTAAGCTTGTCTTTGCTGAAAAAACAGGGGAGAGTCACTGTCGAAGATGTTGAGAGCCTCTGTTTTGACGACGGAAATAAAAATCTTTTAAGCCTTCTGGATGGACTTTGCAAGGGTGAAAAAATCAGTTCTCTAAAAAGTCTCCATGCGATTTCAAAGAAAGGGGATTTAATTCCTTTAATATCCGCACTTCACAATAGAATGCGTCTTGCTTGGTACGCTGCTTCTAATCCAAGAAAAGAGGCAATGTTTGCTAAAGCTTTGGGAGCGCGGAATTATGCGTGGCGAATGGCTTTAATGGCATCAAAACGCTATGGTTCAAAAGATATTGCTGATTTTGTAATAGGTTTGATAAGGTTAAATATAGAAGAAAAAAGCGGAACAAGTGCGGGGTGGTCTTCATTAGAAACTTTAGTGATATCACTTTTGACAAAGGGATAATTCAATTTTATAAAAAAACACAACAACAAAATAGCGGAGTTAAACTCCGCTATAAATTTGCTAAATGAAAATGTAAAATGAATCTAATCAGTTAAACAGACAGACTTTTTACTTTTTCAGCCATAGTTGATTTTCGTCGAGCTGCAGTATTCCGGTGGACGACGCCCTTAATGACCGCTTTATCCAGTACACCCTGAGCTTCGTTCAGTCTCTTTGTTGCAAGCTCGGTATCTTTCAGTTCAACTGCTTCAAGAAGTTTCTTTACT
>JAAYFQ010000184.1 GCA_012728165.1 Synergistaceae bacterium
GGATTGCCCCAATATTGCAGAAGTGATGCTAAAATACCAATCGCAATACCAACTCCGATGATGCCTTTTTTTGTTGCTAATACATTTTTCATGTTTTGTAAATACCACCTATCTCTTATAAAAAGTAATGTAGAATGAAACATTACGTATTTTAATACAACTCAATTTAAAATTGAAATAGATAATGGTTATATTAACATCCCTGCATATTACACTAACGAATAGAAATACTTTTAAAAGTTTTTTTGTGATAAGACTTTTGGACATGATAGTATAATTGCAAGATAGATAAGATAAAAATTACATACTGTTCTTCAGAAATTTTAATCAGGACAAACCTAAGGAGGTAAAATAATTGATAAGAAAAGACATGACACCACTTGATATTGTTGAAAAATATCCAGAAACTGAACATATCTTTCGTGAATATGATGCTATTTTAGGAGAATGCCTGCTTTGTAATTATTTATTTGACTCAATTGGCGACATTGCGGCAAAAAACAAAATAAATATAGAGGAAATGATTGAACACCTTAACAAGGGTATTACCTTACCTCATTAAAATATTTTTTAAAAAATAAACTCAAGGGAGAAAAAAATGGAGTTTAAACAGATAGAGAGTTTTGTTACTGTTGCTCAAAAAAAAAGTTTTACCAAAGCAGCCGACACATTATTTATGTCTCAGCCTGCTGTCACAAGTAATATTCAAAAACTAGAAAAAGAACTTGGAATTAAATTGATTGATAGAAAAGCAAAAAACATTACTTTAACTGAGGGCGGGAATATTTTTTACCGTTACGCGGTTGAAATGATCAATCTTTGTGCTCAAGCTGAGTATTCTCTTAATGAATACAATAATAATATTAAAGGAACAATTGAAATATACGCTAGTACGATACCAGAGCAATATCTTCTTCCATATATTGTAAAAGGTTTTAATGACATCTACCCACTGGTTCTTTTCTCCATTCGTCATAAAGATTCTAAGGAAGTAGTAGATGAAATTCTTTCTGGCAAAATAAATTTTGGGTTTGTAGGGGCAAAGTATCCTTCTGAAGCTCTTCAATACATTGATTTCTATGATGACACGCTTGTTCTTATCGCCTCACCTCAAAAAAACTATATTTCAGATTCTATTACAATCAATAAATTGGCAGGGGAAAAAATAATAATTAGGGAAGAAGGTTCCGGTACTAGACATCTTATTGAGAACGCACTGAAAAAAAAGAGACTACATTTGAATATGTTTAAATCCGAGATAATCTGTGACAGCTTGGAATCTATAAAAAAAATGGTAGCACTGGATCTTGGTATCAGTTTCGTGTCAGATATAGCTGTAAAATGTGAAGTTACATCAGGATACCTGAATAAATACACAATAGAGGATTTAGATCTTCATAGGCATTTCAGCTTAGTTTTCTCTAATAACCGAAACTTTTCTCCTGTAGAAGAAAAGTTTAAAGATTTTGTCAGGTCATGGAACTGGGATCAAATCTTTCATTAACACAGCAGAAGATATTGTTTGGGAAGACCTCTCATCTCTAACATACTATGAGGTATTAGACTTTATATAATTATGTTTCTCTTGTTTATTTCATCTGCTACAAAATAAGCGACCGACTCAAGCACGTGCATCTCACCAATATATTTTCTGGGGCTGTCCACACCTACAAAACCCCAGAACTTGCCTTTTATCGTTATCGGAGTTGCGAACATATTTTGAATTCCTTGGACAGCAAGTCTTTCATACTCCTCTGGGTAAGACTCTTTAAACTCTGATATGTCTGCTACAACTACAGGTTCCTGCATTGTAAAGGCTCTGAACCAAAGGGGTGATTTGCTAAAGTCGAAATTTTGGAGGTTGCCTATTTCAGGAGCTATCCCCTCACTCAACCACTCATTTGTCATACTTATTGTCTTTCCGTCTTCGTTGATTCTCATCATGTAGCTCCTGTCAGCATTGTATAAATGTCCAACACGTTTAAGTATTAGGCTAAGCGACTCTTCAAGGTTTGAAGCGTAAACCATTTCCCCTACGCTCTCTAAAAGCTCCTTTTCTATCTCTAGCCTCGAAGCAAGATTCTTCTGTTGTTTTTGCTTCTCTGTAAGGTTGATAGCCAATTCAATTCTTGCTTCTCTTCCGTTCCAATCCAAAAGTTTGTCCTTCAGCATATAATGCTGCCCGGAACTTTTGAGTGTGCGTTCCCAGACGTAATATTTATCCCTCGAAAGTAGATGCATGGTGCAGAATGGACAGGGCTTTTTTGATTTAAAAAGGTATCTGTAGCATTTTGAGCCTTTATAGTCAGTTTTTTTGTTTTTCAGCAGATCTCTTCCTGCCTTGTTCACATAGAGAAGGTCATAATTTTCAGCATCGCTGACATAGACTATCTCGTCGAGCTCATCGAGCATCATCTCTTGGTTTTGCATTTTAGCGCTGCTCTCCAAATATGCCGCCTTTTCACGCGCCCTTAGTACAAAGAGGCTTATCGTGTTGGATATAGTCTTTATTGCGTCCATTTCCTCTTTTGTGAAAGCATGGACAGCGTCAAAATACTCGAAGCAGAGCACAGCTCTCCTCTTTCCCTTATCAATTGCATAGCAGATCATCAATGATTTTACTCCGCGTTTTGCCATATCGTCATTCTCTAAGTAACTTGGAACTTCCTTCTCAACATCAGTGCAGAGCAGTATGTTATTTTCATCCAAATGCGGCTTGATCAAAGACCATTCATCTGCAGGGAATCTTTTACCTTCATTTATTATTGGGTTAACACCAGCATCGCACCATTCATATAAGACCTCGTAATACGTATCGTCTTCAGAGAATACAGAAACATCTGTCCTACCAACACCGAAAGACTCTCCTACAAAGTTAAGAAGTATTGGAACTGCTACGTCAACATCCTCATACTGATAGAATAATTTGAGTATGTATTCGGCAATGTTTTCTCTGAAGTTTTTTTGTGCAATTCCATTCACTTCGCCGATCTCTGTGACTTCCCTTGTATTTTGGTATTCAAAAGAACTCTCCGCTTCAGGGATATCTGAGTACAAAGTACAGCGGTTCTTACCGAGGCTCTTCGAATAATAGAGTGCCCTGTCAGCTTTTTGCATTAATTCATCATAACTATTGCCATCCTGAGGATATAACGAGATTCCTATGCTGCAGGATATATTGTGTTTTGTGCCCTCTCTATGACAAGAACGTTTAAAGACCTTAAGGATCATATCAGTTTTATTTTGAACCACTTTCAGATCCTTTGCACCGCCCATGAAAACGACAAATTCGTCTCCGCCGATCCTACCCACGATATCAGAATCCCTAAAAAGAGACCTCAGAGCACGGGCAAGCTCGCTCAGCACTGCGTCCCCATAAAGATGTCCCAGACTATCATTAACACCCTTGAAATTATCGATGTCAATCATAAGGAATGCTCCTTCAGAGTAAGTGGTTTCAATTTGTGTCTCAATAAGATTCCTTGTGTATGTCTTATTGCAAAGATGTGTAAGAGGGTCTCTTTTTGCACTTTCTTCAGCGGAACAAAGTTTTTGTTTTTGTTCGTCTATGTCAGAAAGGATACCCACTACCTTTATAGCTTTGCCTGATTCATCAAATATGGTGGACATTGATACTTTGAACCAAACCGGTTTACCAAATTTATTAACTGGTCTGACCTCAATGGAACCTTCTTTAAGACCCTTTTTTAGTTCTTCAAAAAAAATGATTATATTTTTTGCGTCTTCCGGAGAAAAAGTTTTGTCATCTTCTATGCTGTATGGAAAATTTTCATAGCTTTCAAGCGGGTTAAAAAAATCCAGATACGATGATGAATGGGAGGCCATGCCTGTTGCAATATCCCATTCAAAAAATATAACTTTGGTAAGTTTTTTTACTACATCAAACTGTTCTTTGCTGAGATAGAGTTCCTTGTTCGTCTTATTGATGACCTCTGATCTTTTTTTCATCGCAATGAAAAAATAATACATAAATGCAGCAAAGATTGCCATGGAAATTACAACGAATACTATCCCTTTAAAGAAAATTTTGTATGCTGAAGCAAAGACCACTCTCTCAGGGACTGCGGTGAGAAGGTACATATCTGAGACGCCTAACGGCATGAAACTTACAATTCTGTTTCCACCCTTCATCGGGTATATCATCTCACCTGAGGTCCCTTTTTCCATCCCATCTAGAATTGCACTGAAATACTCTTTACTGTCATTACCTCCGGAGCCTGATAAAAAAAGCTCCTGAATTGTTTTTGCATCTTTATTTACAGATAAGTTGTTTGAGCTTGCCATGATTGATCCGTTTTTTGACAAAAGATAACTATGGCCTTCCCCATTAAACGTATCAAAGGTTATCAGCTGGTTTAGTCTATAACTATAAATCCTTGCAGAAAGAATTCCAATTACCTCATTGTTGTGTATCACAGGAGAGTTAATGGTAAGATACTTGCCTTTTTCTGAATCTAAAATTTTAACTTCTGTGTATAAATCGTTCATTGAAAGGAGGGATATATAATAGTTTCTCTGCGTTTTACTGCTCTTTCCTCCGAAGGACATATTTCCTTCTTTGTTTATGACATAGAGAACGCTAAAGTATGTTAACAAGTTCTGCTCCCTTAAATACCTTATAGCCTCAGCTGAGTTTATATCTCCTGTTAATCTGCCCAAATTTATAGAAATACTTAAAACAAAATTTTTATTTGTCTCAAAATCATGTTTGAGCATGAAAACATTCTGCGTCTCATCTTCATGTATGGAGACAAATACCTCATGTTTCGCATTGTTATATGTCGTATTCAAGAAGAATAGTACAGCTACAATAAAGACAAAACCAGCTACTAAAGCTGCTATTATAATATTTTTGGTCCCCAGTTCAACTTTTTTTACCAATCTATATTCACTCCACTCCTGAAACACATGGTCAACGATTATTAAATACCTTTCGTTAATCAAATAATTCGAAAAAATCGTTTCGTGTTAATAGATATACAGACGCACCGTCGATTCTAGTTATTTTATTACAGATACAAAGACAGAAACTTGGTCTTTTGTAATTTTCTCTAAGATACAGACATTATAATTCATTTAAACAATTTTGAATTTTATAAATTGGACATTCAACATAAAAATCAGACTTGACGGCAGACTGGAGGCGGAACGTAGTATAAAGCCTTTTGTTATATGCAGAAAAAACTGGCTCTTCTGTTGTACTCCAAAAGGAGCAAAGGCCAGCTCAATAATCTACTCCATAATTGAGACAGCTAAGGAAAACCGGCTCAAACCCTTTGAATATCTCAAATACATCTTTGAGCCCATGCCCAACATTCCAAAAGAGAACTATCATACATTGCTGCCATGGAGCAAAGATTTGCCGGACAGCTTACGTCTTGCACCCGGAACATAACGACGTCCCCTCAAGTAGAGTAAACCCATAAGACCCAGTCATGCCGCTTTGTCTTTAGTGCAAAAAAATAATATCCCGGTCCTTGGATTATGCCTAGTCCGGGATATTTGACGCTTACGCGTTTGCTGATATTTAACTAACAAGAAAGATTTTCTGACGGGAAATAATTAAGAGGAAAGACTGACACTATGTGAGAATTATGTTGGATATGAAACCGCTGTTGAATAGATTGGTCAAGAGACTGAGACAATAAAAAAACTTCTCCAACCTGAATACGATTATGCAAATGGCGGAGACTTTCTGGGTACAAAAACAGATTAGAAATTATTTATTTCTTTTATTGATCTCATCAGCCACAAAATATGCTACGGATTCAAGCACGTAGACATCCCCTTTGTATTTCCTGGGGGTGTCCACACCTAAAAATCCCCAGAACTTTCCTTTTATCATTATAGGTATAGCAAGCATATCGATGATACCCTGGACGGCAAGCCTTTCATACTCATCAGGATCGGTCTCCCTAAATTCCGCTATATCCCCTAAGAATACAGGTTCCTGTTTTGTAAAGGCGTTATTCCAAAGCGGCGACTTTTCCAGCGGAAAATTATGGAGGTTGCCGATCTCAGGGGATATCCCATCTGCAAGCCACTCGTTGGTCATGCTTATCGTATGCCCGTCTTCGTTTATGCGCATCACATAGCTCCTGTCTGCCTTGTATAGATCCGCGACACACTTCAGAATAACGTTCATTGACTCTTCAAAGTCAGACGCATAGACCATCTCCCTTACCCCATCCAGAAGTGCCCTTTCTATCTTTAATCTTGAAGAGAGCATTTCCTGCTGTTTCTGTTTCTCTGTCAAATTGATGGCCCATTCGATCCTCGCAAGCCTTCCGTTCCAGTCCAAAAGCTTATCCTTGAGCATATAGTGGTTTCCTGACTTTAAATGTGTATTTTCCCAGACATAGTACTTATCCCTGGAAAGTAAATGCATAGTGCAGAAAGAACAGGGCTGATCAATTCCATAGAAAAACTCATAGCACTTACGACAGTTTAAGTCCCTTGCCTTAAGCCATGGTAGTTCCCTTCCCGCCTTGTTCAGATAGAGCAGGTCATAGTTTTCTGCATCACTTACATAGACGACCTCGTCAGTCTCATCCAGCATTAGCTCCCAGTTTTTCATCTGGGCTTCTTTTTCATCATACTGAGCACGCTCTCTCGCCCTAAGGACAAAGAGGCTTATAGTATCAGATATA
>JAAYFQ010000185.1 GCA_012728165.1 Synergistaceae bacterium
CTCCATCTACATTATAATTTAAATCTATCTGTTAATACTACTTTTAGCGATAGGAAATTGCTTATAATGCAGAAAATTAATTTATTTTCGTTTAACATCATATTTTTTAGTGTATATAAAAATATTCGCTCCGTCTAGCAATTTTTCAATAGTAATCATTTACGGCAAAAACAGCTCGCACTTGTAAGAGAAGGGTTCATCTATATAATATCACTAAAGGTTAAAACAAAGACTCTTTGGGCGTCGTCAAAAGACGTTCTGCGGAAATTATGTAGTGAAAAGAAGCCTCTATTTTTCACTACATTGTTAAACGTATTAATTACGTTGGTTATAGAAAGTTAAACTTTCGATGTTGTAGAATTATTTTAATAAAAGCTTGAGTATTAAGATTAAAGGTTAGTTAACGACAAAACGAAGAGAACAGTCAAAAAGATAGACTCTGTAGAAGCTTTTTCAAAATATCAAAAAGGTAGTTTCTCAGTATATTGCGATAACCTGCTATTGCAAAACCACATGGCAACATGCTAGACTATTTAACTGTGCGGGCCCGTAGCTCAGTTGGATAGAGCGATTGCCTCCTAAGCAGTAGGTCATCAGTTCAATTCTGGTCGGGCCCGCCATTTTTAGAAAAATAAGACAAATCGCCTCGAGAATATTCTCGAGGCGATTTGTCTTATTTAATTAGAAATTATAGTTGAAGAGCTGTTGTTTTCTGCTGATTATTTCGAGAATAGGTGATTTTTAGAACAGCTCGTGTCTTAGCTCTGTTCGCAACATATGCGCTGATATTCTCTGCATTCAAGGTTTTTGCGTCGTAGGTATCGATTTTAACGATGGAATCACCTGACTGCATTCCTGACATATAAGCAGGAGAGGCGTTCTCGATTGTTCCTACAACCAAGTAACCTTGTGAGTCGCGTGAATTATTGGAAAGATCAAACCCCACGTATTTTTCAAAAGAAGAAAGTGGTGTGGGCTCTTTATATGCAGTTTTCTTCTCCTCTGAAATTTGATATTCCGAAGACAGAGCGCTTATAGTGACCTCATTGAAGTCCTTTAAGAAAGTATATTTCAGTTTCACGTTTTCTTTCAGCCCACTTACAGTGAGAATTGCTATAGTTGATCTGTCATCAAGAAGAGAGGAACCTCCCTGGTCATTCCAATATTTTTTTAGATAATCGAGAGTTTCTGCAAAGCCATTTTTACTCATAAGTTCAGTTACATGAGTTACTTCTGTTTGGACTATATTTCTACAGAAATCTCTGACTTCCAGTGATTCTTTTTCATGTTCTTGTCTTTCAGTTATCCGAACACGTTCATAATTTGAATTGTTGTTTGCGACGAGGACACCCAAAAGAAGCCCAACGCCTCCGGCGATAGCCCAGTCCGAGCCACTATATCTATACCGACCTCCACTACCCCAATAATTATGACCATAGTAAGAGCGATAACGGCTTGAACGATGACCATAGTATCTACTTGGACTTGAGCGATAGTATCTTGATGGTGCTGCCTGCGCCATGGGTACAAAGGTAAGCGAGACTATTAGACAAAGAGCAACTGCACGTAGTTTCATTTTTTAATCCTCCTTTTCAGTTCTCTAAGCGTCCTGCTTATAGCTTGAGCATAGAGAGTGAAATAGTTCTAAATTTTCTGCGGTATCCTTTTTGGCAATTCCGACGATAGTGTGGATATTTTTATTATCAAAGAGTATTGTGAGAAAAATCAATCTTTCTTCTCCCTCTTTGGTGTTGGCAACTATTTCAACACCAGGGAGTCCATCAATAGTGACATCGCTTTCTGATATTATGTCAAGTTTTTTGCCAGGCTCTATTGTTTTTATTTTTTCTTTTGCATAAGGCAAATATTTGTTTGGCGTAATTTTGTTAGAATTTTTACTATTGGATACGACTAACAAACATCCGTCAGGGGTTTCTGTTGGCAGCTGCCCGTCCTTTGTATAAACAAGTGCACCCTGAGCAAGTCCGGCAAATTTCATGTCTGTTTTTTCTGTACATATTTTGCCTATAGGATCAGACGCAACTATTTTTTCTTTTTTATTATTATCATCCCAACAGACAGATTTAATCATTTTTAGAGTAGAAGCTGCGTGCAGTTGATTTTTTGAATCATAAGAAGCGCTAAGCATCCAAGACTTCTCTCCACAATCAACTATTAGCACCCATTTGCCAAGGACAATGTTTTTACTTGTTTGAAAAATTTTAAG
>JAAYFQ010000186.1 GCA_012728165.1 Synergistaceae bacterium
AAGGCCATTACAGAGCCCTCTCACAGCCCATACAAGCTGCTCGTTTTCTTCGCCCCTTAGATCTAATCCAAGCTGGACGATGATGCTGGAACAGCAATGTCCTTGAGACTTCATTTCGAACATTCTTTTCAATTCGTCGTTAGTCGTGTTAAGTCCCTCTTTCATGCTTTCATGTCAGAGCAATAAAATAAGAACCTTGATGGGAAAATAAATGAACTTTCATTGTAAGATTGGATATTTTTATACAATTTATGCTACAGACTTGTGAATATAATGTCAACCGTTCGTCTATTTTGCCACGTTAAGATTAGTTAAATTCTTTTATTATTCTTTTATTTAATGCAACTCTGTTGTATAATCATTTGTTATATTTTTTGCAAATAAATTTGCAACACCTTTTTCATTAACATAAAAAGATAGGAATAAGTTATATTGTCACCAGAATATTTATTTAATCCTAATTAGCACTTAAATTTCAAAAAATATCGTTTTTTAGGATATTACTGCCTTCTGCACAATGATTACTTTTAAAATGAGGTTTGCTCCATCATTAAATTTAGCTTTTTACAAGATTTTTTATCTCGTAAATTTACAATAACGTTTTATAAACCACGGCAAGACAAGTGAACAAAATATTTAATTCATCGCTATTTACGAAAACATAAGCGTAACCAGCGAGGTTCTAGAAATATTACATTTTTGTTGTTATTACAATGGTCGATTATTTTGAAGAGGTTACCACTTTTCTCGCGAAGGTGACAAAAACTTCCAATTATAATCTTCGTTACTGATAAGAAGGAAAGAATAACCGGGGTGGCTGTGGTAATAACATCGACCTAGTGAACTGCCTTTTTTGATATGTATGTCACGTTAACTTCGACTCCTAGTTTCTCTTTCTGGTCTGTGCTCGAACATAAAAACTAGCCCCCAGTGTTAAGTTACCCGTTACTGGGAGAATCTTAGACAATTGATATTATTGCGAACAGGAAGGGATTGTTTAACACTTACGTTTGATTACAGTGGCTATCTGTCTCTAAGCTCCAAAGTCAGAAATTAGAAGTTCGATAAATTCTAAAATTTATCGAACTTTGTTTTATTAAAAGCTTTACGTTATTAAGTTCATAAAGAAAGTTATTACTCCAGAGAGAACAAAAGAGACAAATCGTTGCAATTTATAAATCTAGAATTTCTCGGATCACTTTAATTTCTTTTCTCCATTGGTCTTGGCGTTTAGTTATATTGTTTCTCTCCGTGAACGGCAGAATCCAATCCAATCTCTTCATAACTGTTACTCAGGCGCAGAGGGGTAAAGATTGAAATAACCTTGAGGATTACGACAGTCATCACAAAAGCATAGAGAGCCACAGCTAGCACACTTATGACCTGTATGAGCAGCTGGCTTCCATTGCCGTAAATCAATCCGGCTTTTGGTGCAACAGAAGGATCAGCGAGGACGCCTGCGAATATGAGTCCAATCGCGCCTCCAACACCGTGAAGTGCCCAGACATCCAATGTGTCGTCAAGGTTAAGAGAAGTTCTTAATCTAATCGCTGAGGCACATACCAAAGAACCGAAAAAACCGACTGGCAAACTGTATATTGGCTGAACAAAACCTGCCATAGGTGTTATGACTACAAGACCGGCGATGCCTCCCATAAGAGTATCAAGGAGTGTTATTTTATGGCTTGCAGTGTAGCTCATACACATCCATCCGAAAATACCGGCACTGCTTGCAATAAGAGTGTTTGCAACTGCGAGCCCGGCTACTCCGTTTGCGGCATAAGCACTGGCTCCGTTAAAAGCAAACCAGCCCATCCAAAGAATCCCAGCTCCAATTGAAACATATCCCATATTGCAGGGAGCGTAATCCATTTTTTTCCTTGGCCCTATTACACAAACTGCAGCCATTGCCGACATGCCGGCTGAAAGGTGTATTACAAGACCTCCGGCAAAGTCAATCACTCCCATCCGAGCCAGCCAACCGCCGCCCCAGACCCAGTTGCCTGTGGGACAATAGACAAGGAGAAGCCACATCGCAATCATAATCATATATGCTTTGAAACTCATACGCTCTGCCACAGCACCCGCAATAAGAGCCGGAGTTATAATGGCGTATGCCATTTGCAGGACAAAGAAAAGTATAAAAGGAAGATTCGGAGCGATACTTAAATTGGGAGAGATACCTACATTATTCATAAAAATATAAGAAGAGCTGCCTATCAAACCACCTATACTTTTTCCAAAGACAAGAGTAAACCCGAATAAAGTCCATAAAACTCCGACTATTCCAATTGAAATATACGTTTGTTCCATAATACCGATAAGATTCTTACGTCTGACAAGCCCACCATAAAAAATCGCAAGCCCAGGAGTCATAAAAAAAACAAAAATCGTACACGTGATTATGTACGCCACATCTGATCCATTCATTAAACAACCATCCCTTCAACGTTTTATAATGTAATATGCCATAGCGTTATTTACAATTGCTATTTTGTGCGTACGGTTCAACAACGTGTTATGTGGTGAAAAAGTTCAGTCACCTAACGTTACGGCACTTCTCTTTTAGTCGAAATCCTCATTCGTTCATCAATCTTTTTTCGTTATTATTACCTCTCCCGTAGTCCCATTTATCTCAACCCAGTCTCCTGTTGAAATAATCTTTATCGGATCTACTTCCTCGAAGTCAACTACCGCAGGTATATTCAGACTTGCTATTGCAACACCTAGTCGAGCATCGATCCGTGTAGATATCCACCCCGCAGGTCTGACTCCTGAAATATATGCGCATTTGAAATGTGCAGAAAAACCATTGGATCCTTTAGCACATGGGACCACAAGGATAGCATTTTTTATAGACAGACCGTAATTGATATTTCCCTTCTCATATACAACTCCGTCAACGTCACCAAGAGCTCCTGAATTTCCTGCTATGCTGTCAGGAAAAACGATAGCAGGACCTGAAGTGATGCCCTCCAAAGCTCCTCTGCCTTTAATGATGATTTTTTCCGTCATTTGGATTCCTCCCATTTTCCGGCGATCGCAGCATCTATGCAACGATAAATATCACCGTAATAAACGGGTACCTTTGTCTGATGCTTAATTCCAACTGCCTGTTTGACTCCGTTCATGACCATTCCGGTCGCATGTTTATGACTTTCTTCTCTCATTACTATCGGACAACTTCCCGTAAGAACAAAGGCTCCTGATGACTCAATATCCTTG
>JAAYFQ010000026.1 GCA_012728165.1 Synergistaceae bacterium
ACTTTGTAATTCCGTTTTCAGACATTTTATTAAGGATTTTGTTTTTTGCAAGATAATTAAGTATTTTCGTTATGTCCTTTTTACCAAATAGTTCGCCCTCTTGAAATGGTAATTCAAATGCCGAACAAACGATATGTTTTATAAGTATATAGGGATTTTTTGTATTGATGCGCGGCATTTCTGGATTAGAGTTTAATAACCAATTTCCATTGTAAGCAATAAATTGATCCGCCGACGTAGACAATGGGATAAGAATTGCGGAAGATTTTTTCCCACTTCTTCCTGCTCTTCCGATTTGCTGCCATGTGGAAGCAATGCTACCAGGGTACCCATGTAATATTGTAAGATCCAAAGCACCTATATCAATACCGAGTTCTAAAGCATTTGTGCTTATAACTCCACTTAGTTTTCTTTCTTTCAGATCTCGTTCTATTTTTCTTCTCTCTTCGGGAAGATACCCTGCTCTATAACCCGCAACTATTGATGGATCACCATTCTTTTTTAAAATTTCCTTTTTTACCTGTTTTAACATAAGCTCGACATTTATACGACTACGAGTAAAAACGATACTGTTTATGCCGGAGAGTAATGCGTCTGTTGTTATTTGTGCCGCAGTCAATAGAGAGGAGCGTCTGGTTCTGGTTTGTTTATCTGTTATAGGAGGGTTATATATTATAAAGTCTTTTTCAGGTGAAGGCGCTCCATTTTCTAATATGAGCGTCATATCTCTACCTGTTAATACCTCGGCGTGTTCTAGGGGATTCGCAATTGTTGCAGAAGAGCAGATGAAAATTGGGTTTGATTCGTAAAACTCACAGATTCTTTGTAATCTAATGAGCAGATTTGCCAAATGTGATCCAAAAACCCCGCGATACGTGTGTAGTTCATCGATAACTATAAAATTCAAGTTTCGAAAAAACGTTCCCCAAGACTTGTGGTGAGGTAATATGGCTGTATTTAGCATGTCTGGATTACTTATTATCACGTTCCCGTATTCTTTTGCTTTTCTTCTTTCTGTGCTTTGTGTATCTCCATCATAAGTGAAGCACTTTATGCCTTTATCAAGTTTACTAAGAAATTTTGTTAATTCTGAAAGTTGGTCATTTGCAAGAGCTTTTGTTGGGAAGAGATAGAGTGCACGTGTTTCACTATCGCTTAAGATTTTATTTAAGACAGGCAGGTTGTAGCACAATGTTTTACCTGAAGAAGTCGGAGTAACGACAACAAAGTTTTTTCTCTGTGCTGCCAACATAATTGCTTTAGCTTGATGTGAATAGAGAGAGTTAATCCCCATTTTATTTAAAACGAGAATAAGTTCCTCATTTAATCCGGTAAAATCAGAGAATTTAGGCTGTATTGCAGGGAAAGTTTTTTTGCAGGTTATTTCTCCACCTAGTTTTGAAAGATACTTAGGAATGGAAGAAACAGTAATTTTTGTTTTTTTAAAGAAAGGGAATATCAATTATAAAAACCACCTAATAAAAATATATTTTGTTTTGAAGATAAATATAGTGCATATGCCGCATCAAATTGAACACTTTGACCGCGTGAGTTGAACACCCTGACCGCTCAAAACTGAACACTGCTGCCGGGTGAGTTGTACACCCCTCCACCTTTTTATTACCTCACTGAACCTCTATCAATATAATGC
>JAAYFQ010000187.1 GCA_012728165.1 Synergistaceae bacterium
TGGAGTTGCAAGCTATAAAGATGAAGAATATGATTATACTCAAATTATATTTGCAGAAGTTAGTATTCGCAATCAAAGCAAAGCTGCAATTATAGCTGCTATGATACAAAAAGCATTTCCGGCACCTCTTTTTCTTATTGTGAATTATGAGGACTATTATTGTGTGAACTGGTGTGTAAAACGTATCAATCAGTCGGACAACAGCAAGCGGGTAATTGAGAATGAACAAACAACACGCTTTTTTGATATAAATAGTAATGAAGAGTTGGTCAATAACTGGCTACAATCACTAAATATAGGAAAAGCAAACTATTCTACACTAAAAGATCTGTATGATTATATAGCTTCCAAATTGCTTATGTTACAGGTGTCTGATGAAGCTGGAGACTTCATTCAAGCAGATACTAACACTCTGGTTGATTATAGGGCTATCCTTCATTTGCTTCAAGAGAATAGAAAAGAGCAACAAAGTATAATAGTGGAGATAAAAGCAGAAACTCAGTTTAATAAAACTATTAAGCTAAACAGTCGATTGCGAGAGTTGCAAGACAAAGAGCGGAATTTGCAAAAGCGGTTAATAAAGGAATAGAAAAATAATATAAAGATAAACTTATGTAGTTACAAACTGATAACTGTAAAAATAATTAAACAATAGATATGAATAAACAAATTATACCTTCGGCAGAAAGTAAAAGTGCCGATTTAATTGCACAAAATTTAGAGCATCTGAAACAGATTTTCCCCGAAGTGATTAAAGAGGGAAAGGTGGATTTTGAGGCCTTGCACGATTTGCTGGGTAATTATACCGATACACCCGAAG
Organism: Synergistaceae bacterium; assembly: GCA_012728165.1. Classification (GTDB taxonomy): domain Bacteria; phylum Synergistota; class Synergistia; order Synergistales; family Synergistaceae; genus JAAYFL01. The sequence continues at coordinate 821 of JAAYFQ010000187.1, forward strand.
AGCGTTTTGCCCTCAACTGGGCGGGCAAAGCCAATGCCCGCCGTGAAGCACAAAAGCGAAGTACAGGAACTTTGCGACCATGTCCCGAAGAGAGTGTGGACTGGGATAAAACCGAAAACCTCTATATTGAGGGCGACAACTTGGAGGTGCTAAAACTCTTGCAGAAAAGTTATCACAACCGTGTGAAGATGATATATATCGACCCGCCTTACAATACCGGCAAGGACTTTGTGTATAAGGATAACTATAAGGACAACATGCAAAACTACCTTGAACTGACAGGGCAAGATAAAAAGTTATCCACCAATACCGAAAGTGACGGTCGCTACCACTCCAACTGGCTTAATATGATGTATCCGCGCTTGAAGCTGGCTCGCAATCTACTTACGGATGAAGGGGTTATTTTTATTTCGATTAATGAAAATGAAGTTGCAAACTTGAGAAAGATTTGTGATGAGATATTTGGAGAAGAAAACTTTGTTACGGAACTTATATGGAATAAGCAGCATTCTCAGCAACAGGGTCTGTTTAAAATGTATCATGAAACAATTTTAGTTTATGCAAAGAATGTGAAAATACAAAAAAATATAATGGGCGGAGAGGGGATCATTGAAGCAGGAGCTTTAAAAAAGGTATCTCGTTCCAATCCAAAAAGCGAATTCCTGTTTCCAGCAGGTGTTAGATTTGATGCACCTGAAGGAACGATTATAGAAAAAACATTTGGAGACTCCGAAAAGGTAGAAGTTGTTAATGGTAGATTAATTTGTGAAAATGGAAAAACAAAGGAAGAAGTTACGCTTGCTGCTGGGTGGACTCAAAAGGATCAAATGTCAAAGTATTTCAAAGGAGAAGAAGTTATTGACTCAAAAGGACAAAAAGTATTAGAGTTTTACTTTTCCTCCACAGGTAAGCTTAAGAGTTTGAAAGAAAGATCAAAAATAACACCATCTAGTTTGCTACCGGAGTATGGAATGGTAAGTGAACAAACTGCGAAGCTAAGAACTATTTTAGGAGGTAACTATTTTGATAATCCAAAGCCAATTAATATGATTAAAGATTTTGTTGGATGGTTTAGTGACTCTAATTCTATAATCCTTGATTTTTTCTCCGGCTCAGCCACAACTGCCCACGCCGTCATGCAACTCAATGCCGAGGACGGCGGTAATCGTAAATACATCTGTGTGCAAATACCCGAACCTACTCCCGAAGATAGTGAAGCTCGAAAGGCAGGCTATAACACTATTCCCGAAATTGCCAAAGAGCGTATTCGTCGTGCAGGTAAAAAAATTGTGGAAGAACAAAAAGAAAAAGCTGAAAAAGAAGGTGACTTGTTTGCTGAAGAACCTAAGAAACTTGATATAGGCTTCAAGGTCTTTAAACTAGATAGTAGTAATATCAACGCTTGGGACAGTAATCCTGAAAATTTAGAAACGGCTTTGCAAAATTCACTTTTCAACATAAAAGATGATAGAAGTGAAGATGATTTGCTTTACGAGATACTAATTAAATATGGTATTGAGCTGACTGAGAAAATTAACCGACACTCGATTGACGGAAAGACGGTATATGAAATGGGTGCAGGTTCGCTCATCGTTTGTTTAGCTGATAATCTTACTACTGATGTGGCAGAGGGTATTGGCAAGCTGTTTGAAGAGGTTAGTCCTGAAGGTGTAGATATAA
>JAAYFQ010000188.1 GCA_012728165.1 Synergistaceae bacterium
ACCAAGATCAGCCGGAGAAAGAGAAAATGTATTGACCAGGACGGGCGACATAATCGCGTTAGCGCTGCCTAAAAGGATTGACATAAAATAACCAAAACCGAATGGTATAAAAAGTCTAAAAAACAGAGGAGAAAGCAATGAGAAATTTTTGTCTTGCAATATAAGCACCCCAAACAGAATTCTAATTGCGTACCAGTATAGCGAGCTATTTTCAGTTTTCAAAATGAATTAGATTAGCATAAATATATGTAAAACGGTCGTCCATCTTTATCAAACGACCGTTGACTATTATATCAGCATTAGCCCGTAGTTTTATAACCTGCGGTCATTTAGGACAGGAAATTCTTTTCTTATTCTTAGAAGTTCTTCCCGAGATATTTCTGCTCTGACAATAGCTTCTTCATATCCGGTTCCGGCTAAGACATTCCCTCATGGGTCTACTATCTGGCTATGGCCCGCGAGTCTTATACCCTTACAAATTCCAGCAGCATTGCAAGAAATAAGGTAACAGGTGTTTTCAAGTGCCCGCGCCTAATTGAGAACGTTCCAAGCCTCAATCCTCGGATATGGCCACCCTGATGTCACCAAGAAATATTCCGCACCCATTTCTACAGCCATCCTTCTAAAAAGCTCCGGGAATCTAAGATCATAACAGGTTGCAAAACCGATTCTTCCAAACTCAGTGTCAACTACTGTGATATCTTTTCCCGGCGTCAGGATCTCAGGTTCCCTGCATTTATAAGAGAATAAATGTATCTTCCTGTATTCAGCAATGTTTTTGCCTTCTCTGTCAAAAAGCACGCTGGTATTATAATATTTTTCTCCCTGTTTCTCTACAAAGCTTCCTGAAAAAACATACGCTCTGAGATCTTTAGCTTTTGCTGAAATTGCAGAGGCTGTTTCACCATCGATTTGTTCCGCTAAGTTTTTATAATTGTCATAATTGAAGAACCCTACGTTCCAAAGTTCTGGCAGAATTATAAGGTCATCTCCGCGGCATTTTTCCATTAGGTTGAGCACATGGCTTATCATTTGCTGCTTGTTTCGTTCATCTTTAATTTCAAGCTGGATAGAAGAAACTTTCATTTTGCATGCCTCCTACTTCTAAACCAGAACACCTTTTGATATAATCATCATTTTTATTTGTTTAGGTTGATGCTATAAACATGAGGGTTCCTAATTTTATTCTGCAATAATTGACGAAAAACTAGGTTTAATTATTTCCAACTTTTGAATTCTTTAATTAAAAAAAGTAGAAGAATAATCTATCCAACTATTCTTCTACCAAGGATAGTAATTTATATTATCTGGGTGCTCCCAGTTTGTTCTTAAGCAACGTACATTGCTGACTTATAGGCTTCGATGGATCCTGGTAACGGATCTCCACAGTTACACAACCCAACGGTATGTCGTAAGGACCATGTTTCATTTCAGGCAGCCTGCTTCCATAGTATCCAGCCTTCATCGTAAGTTTCTTTGCCACATCTGTAAGAAAACCCTCAAGAATATAAACTTCTTCACAAAAATCATGAGAGAGGAGATCGGTGCATATTCCGCTTAAAATAAACATGTTGACCGTAATGAGTTGAACACTGTTTCCGGGTGAAGTTGAACACCCTCACCGCGTCAACTGAACAGGCCGGAATAGCCTGGGAGAAAATCCCCCGGGCCAGAAATTTCTTACTTGTCAGTCCTTAATCCCTTTCTTCTTACGCATGGATTCGCCTTCGATCATAATCGCATATGAATCATGTACGATCCGGTCACAAATGGCATCAGCCAAAGTGGGCTCACCTATTTTAAGATGCCAGCCGGCCACATCGAACTGAGAACAAAACAATGTCGAAGCTCTTTTATGCCGCGCTTCCACAATTTCAAGTAGATCCCGCGCCTCGCTTTCTTTCAGAGGGAACAGCAGCCATTCGTCCATGATAAGGAGCTTTACCTGTTTATATTGCTTAATGACCTTGCGATATGTGCCGTCCCCGCGTGCTATAGCCAGCTCTGTGAACAGTTCTGGCAAACGTATATACCTGACGGAATAGAAATTGCGATTAGCTGCAATACCGAGTGCACAGGCAATAAAAGTCTTTCCGCTGCCAGTCGCGCCAAGAATACGCAGGTTATGATTTCCCTCAACATAAGCACAAGTGGACAACCTTGCTATTTGAGTTTTATCCAGCTTCCTGTCCGAATGGTACTCAATATTTTCAATACACGCACCTGAAATTGAATAATTGGCTTTTTGTATCAATCGCGTCAAACGGTTACTCT
>JAAYFQ010000027.1 GCA_012728165.1 Synergistaceae bacterium
AATTCCGGACTTGTCAGCTTTGCATCCTCGGTTATACCGACAGATGCAGCGGCTGAACTACAAATACAGAATAATGAGGCCACCAGTAATAAGCAGCACAACAATAAATGAAAGTGTTTTTCTATCTTACCCAGCTCCTTAGTCCGCTTTAGATATTGATCTATCTTTCACACCTGTTATTCAGTCGGCAGAGATTAACCGAATTCTATCAACCTTCAAAAATTATTATTATTAAAAACCACATAACTTATAAAAGTCTCAATGCAAGGTCATAACTTCATTTAAAACTGGCAGAAGACGCATATGTCTATACAACTTATTTCTAAATCTATCTACTGATTTCTATTTATCGTATCAGAAAAGTATCCCCGTTTGTTAATTATGTTGCAAAAAATTAATATAATAAAAAACGAACCCATTGTTGGCACATGGGCTCGTTTTTTATTATACGACATTTAACTACATTGCACAGAGTTAGAAATATAAGTAAGATTTACAGTCATTTTTTACATTGATTCTATTTTTCAAAAAGTTTCTGCGCAGATTTTGGAGGAACAGATACCATGCTAACCACATATATTGCAAGTGTGGATAACACCATGCCTGGCACTCCCTCGTAGACCATAGCTTTAAGAGCTGGGGTCTGGTTCCAGATAACCACAGTAATAGCGCCAACCAAAACACCCGCCAGTGCTCCTGCCCATGTCATGCGTTTCCAATAGAGAGAAAGAAGTATGACAGGACCAAAGGCACTACCGAGACCTCCCCATGCAAAGAGAATCATCCAAAAAACTATCTGGCTAGAGTTAAAGGCAAACCAGCATCCTATAATCGTTACTATTACAACACATATTCTTGTAAAGTTGATCCTCTGTTTTTCAGTTGCTGTTTGTGATTTTTTAAGCACATTGCGGCTAATTTCAGTCGCTGCAACAAGAAGCTGGGCAGCTACCGTAGACATCGTCGCTGAAAGAATCCCTGCAATTATGATACCGCCAAGTAGCGGACCCATAATTTCGCCCACAATTACAGAATAGGCTAGATCGACATCTGCCAGGTTAGGAAACCAAATCCTTGCTGCTAACCCTGAAAAGACTCCCATGTACATAACCCACACATTGATTATAAAACTCCAGATACCGGCAGCCTTTAGCTGGTTTGTGTCACTTATACCCATTGGGCGCACAACAATATGGGGGTTACCAATTCCCATAAGCCCGCTACCTACCCATCCTATTAAGAATGTAGCAAAAACCAAACCTGTTCGGCCACCAGTTATATCTACCAGCATCGGGTCAATTGCCGCAACCTGTTCCAGAAGATTTGATAAACTTCCGCTTTTTGCTATTACAAAAGCTAAAAAACCTCCTGAGCCAAGCAACATTACCAGTGCAAGCAGTGTGTCAATCCATACAAGCGCTCTAAAACCAGCCATACACGTGTAAATAGTTACTATTACAGCCCCTATTATTATGCTCCATTTTAAATCCCATTTAAGGAATCCAACAAAAGTTTTACCCATTGCAGAATAATTAGAAGCTATGTAACCGACCATAAATATTACTACTATCGTTGCGCTTATTGTTCTTAGTATCCCGCTTTTGTCTTCAAAACGTTCGCTAATATAATCTATTACTGTTACGGAATTTGTAGTTGTTGAAAAGTTACGTAGCCTTTTACCTAATACAAAAAAGATTAGCCACGACCATGTTGTAGCAAGCAAAGAGTACCAAATCATGGAAATACCAGCATTATAAGCAAGACCAGCCATCCCGACAAAAGCAAAAGCACTACATCCGCTTGCAGCAGCGCTCGCTCCTGTAGTGAACCACCCAAGCTTACGCCCACCAAGATTCATGTCCTCTTCATCTTTGATTTTGTTTTTACCGTACTGAGCATAAAAACCTATTCCAAGAGTAAGAGCAAAGAAAGCTATGATTATTGACACTCGTAATGTCATGTTTGTATCCATATTCAGGTCGCCACCAATTCTGTAAGTTTTAAGGAAAAAACTTTAACTTTTACTTTTTCTTGACACTTAATTCTCATCTAACCACTTGCCACCGACAAAATAGAGAAAGATTGAAAATAGACAGGTAATAATTGGTACGCTGTAAATAAACACATAGGTCGAAAATGGTACCATTAAAGTAGCCTCCTCTCTAATGTTAAAAAACAGTTTTATTTAGTGGCTCCTGATGCTCTTTTAAAATATTGCTTATAACTTTGATTGATAAACTTAGGTTGCTCATCCATTGATTCGTGACAGTTTTACAAGGAAACTAAGGTCGCAGCAAGTTGCCTGTTAACACGCTCTTAGTTTTTCTGTCGCTGCAGAATCTACAGTCATTGTTTCAGTATTAATGGCCACACCGTAAACTTCTCGAGCTCTCTTAGGTGAAATATATTCCGCTATCACATCCTTTAATACTAGTTTAGGATCACGGCTAAATGGATTTCCCATTCCTCCTCCCCCAGGAGTTCTATAGACAATTTTATGATTTGCTGGGATTATCTTTGACATTCTTGCAGGCAGAGGTGTCCTAGTTCCATCTGGGGCCTCAAGTAAACACTCGGAATGTGCTCCGGGTTTTCCTCCAAATAGTCCCCAAGGCTCTGTGAAAGATCTTTCTGTGCTAAGTGTGACGTAAGCATCATGATCTAGTAGTACAACCTCACGTGTAAGCCCCAGACCACCCCTAAATTCTCCAGCTCCTTCTGTTTCAGGAATCAGGGCATATTTTGTGACGAAAATTGGATACGCCATTTCCATCACTTCAGTTGGAGTGTTTCTTGTGTTGGTCATATTGGTCTGGACTCCGTCCATACCATCAAGATTGCTAACAGCACCCATACCTCCCGCATAGGTTTCAACGTAGGAGTAATATGTATCCTTTCTAGGGTCTATGCCACCTATTGTAAAAAGGCTCATTGTTCCAGCGCAGGCAGCCATAGCCCTGTCAGGAAGAATTTTTGCCAGAGCTCCAAAGAGACAGTCCGTAATTCTTTGTGACGTGTTGATATTAGCGTTAGAAACTGCTGCAGGGAATTTAGGGTTGACTATCGTTCCAAGCGGAGCAACAACCTTTATGTTTCGGTATGCACCACTATTTGAAGGGATTCCAGGATCGGTCATAGCCTTTATCGCGTAGTAAACGCACGCAGTAGTTACTGCAAGTGTGCAATTCAAGGAACCTTTGATTTGCCCCCCCGTTCCAGTGAAATCTACTACGATTTCGTCTTCATGAACAGATATGGTCGCTTTGATTGGAATTGTTTTCTCTACGCTATCGTCATTACAGTTGATCTCAAGCGCATCCTCGAAGCTATATTCACCTTTTGGCATTTCTTTGAGACGTGAAAGGAAACGTCTTTCGGAATAGTTCATGATTTCTTCCATGTATTCCATCAAATGATCGAGACCATATTTTTCAATAAGTTCCTTAATCCTTCTATCGCCGACATTGTTTGCCGCAAGCTGAGCCTCCATGTCACCGCGCCACTCACTAGGCGTGCGCACGTTGTTGGTTATAAAACCAACCAGTTCCTCATCGATCACACCTTCTTTTCTGATCTTTACAGGGGCGATACGAATACCTTCTTGGAAAATTTCCGTCGCATTAATTGGCATCCCTCCTGGAACGATGCCTCCGATGTCAGAATGGTGCGCTAGGTTTGCAGCAAAGGCAACCAGTTTCTCATCATAAAAGACAGGACTAAATATGCAGACGTCGGGAAGGTGAGAACCACTAACATATGGATCATTGATCACTATGGCATCCCCATCTTTTAATTTCTCTTTGGGGTATACTTTTAAGATTCCCTTCATAATCGTCGGCATGATACCGAGGTGAAGCGGAATATGTTCTGCTTGTGCGACAAGGTCTCCATTGAGACTGTATATTGCCGTTGAACAGTCTCGTCTATCTTTGATGTTGATGGAGAGGGCTGTCCTGATCAAAGTAACACCCATTTCTTCCGCGACAGACTGAAGTGCATTACGCATGACTTCAAGTGTTATTGCATCAACTTTAGTTTGCATATTACTTTCCCTCCTCAAGTTGAATTATGATATTACCAAATGCATCCACCTTTGCCGTTTGTTTGGGGAATATAACAGTAGTTGAATCAAGTTGTTCAACGATTGCTGGCCCTGTTATAACAGCTCCGGCTAGAAGCTTTTCCCTTACATAGATATTGCAAGATTCGTAGCTGTTTCTCATATATACTTCTCTGTTAGCCGATGGCTCGGGAACATAAGTAGAGTCGCATTTCCCCTTAGTCATGTTCATTTTTGGCAGTTTACCTAGAGATGTAAGGCGAATATTTACCATTTCGACTGCCTGATCTTTACGGCAATAACCGTATGATTTAAAGTGAAGATTGTGGAATGTCTCCTTTGCATCATTAATGTCTGAAGCCGTGAGAATTCCGTCACACACGTTAACCTGGATCTCATAAGCCTGTCCTGGGTAACGCATGTCAAAGAATCGTTTGAACTCCATATCTTCTTTTTTGAATCCTTCTTCTTTTAGATCTTTAGTTGCGGTTGTTTCGATTTCATCTATAATTTTCTGTAGTTTTTCTGTCTCTATTTCATTCGAATCTAAAATACAAGTTCGTACATAGTCGTGTCTCACGTCGGCTGAGAGCATTCCAACAGCAGAAGTTACACCTGGGTTCTTAGGTACGATGACTTCTGTAATACCGAGCTCTTCTGCAATTTCAACTCCATGGACAGGACCTGCTCCACCAAACGGTACAAGCCCAAACTCACGAGGATCGTACCCCTTTTCTACTGAGACCACCCTAATTCCACGGACCATGTTCGCATTAACGACCTTTATTATTCCAGCTGCTGCTTCTACTACTGAGAGTTTAAGAGGATCTGCTATTTTTTCTTTAATAACATCGAAAGCTCTGCTCTTGTCTAGATCAAATTCGCCTGATAGTAGATATTCAGGATTTAAACGTCCAAGAACAATATTGGCATCCGTGACAGTAGGTTCTATTCCACCTTTACAGTAACAAGCTGGGCCTGGGTCTGCCCCTGCGCTTTCAGGACCTACACGGAGCGCACCGCCGCCGTCAATCCAGGCGATACTTCCGCCGCCTGCTCCTATTGTATTAATGTCTATCATAGGCAGCTTGATTGGATATCCTCCGATCTGACTTTCGGTCGTATATCGTGGTTTTTTATCTGCGATAAGGCAGATATCAAGGCTTGTGCCACCCATATCAACTGTGATAATACTGCTGTGTCCAGTTTGTTCGCATATAAATCCTCCCGCCAAAGCTCCTCCGGCAGGACCAGATAGAATTGTACGAGCACTAGATTCTCTAGCTATTTCCGCTGTAATAACTCCGCCGTTTGACTGCATAATATAGAGACCCGACTTTAGGTTTATTTCTTTTAACTTGTTTGTAAGCTCTGCAATATATTTATTCACTTTTGGCATTACGTAGCCATTTATACAGACAGTGCTCATTCGTTCATACTCACGAAACTCAGGAAGGATTTCGGAAGAGAGTGTAACAAATATACCTGGGTATTCCGCCACTACTATTTCTTTTATTTTTCTTTCGTGATTGGCGTTTGCATAGGAATGGAGTAAACATACACATACTGCCTCTACCTTGTTTTTTTTCATGTCCTGGACGATCATTTTGACGGCGTCTATATCAAGCGGCGTCATTACTTCGCCTGTGTAGAGAATTCTTTCGGAAACTTCATAGCGGAGGTTACGTGGAACTATTGCTTGTGGTCTATGGGCATAAAAATCATATAAAGAAGGCCTTGTTTGGCGTCCAATTTGTAGGACGTCTCTAAAGCCTTCTGTAGTGATAAGAGCAGTTTTTGCTCCCTTCAATTCCAGAAGTGCATTTGTTGCGACTGTAGTGCCGTGTATAAAAAATGTTATATCTTCAGCTTTTATTTCCTCAAGGCTCATTATCTTGGTCACACCTTCTATTATTGCCCTTGATGGGTTATCCGGTGTAGAAGGTACTTTGGTAATCGAAATCTGGCTGTTAGCTTCATTGACCACCGCAATGTCTGTAAATGTACCGCCTGTGTCAACTCCTAATCTGAAACCCATAGTGGAACCCCCTCTTTGTTTAATATTAAATTATGTGTGTAAACTCTATCTCCAGTAAGCTTCGTCAAAGAAGCAGTACTCTGTTCCGAGTCCTTTTTTTACTGCCTGGTCGTAGAGTGTCTTGCCCCACGCGATATCATGCAACGGCATGCCACCTGTAACAAACATGATAATCTCGTC
>JAAYFQ010000189.1 GCA_012728165.1 Synergistaceae bacterium
ATCGAGCGGTCCAAACCGGCTTGTCTTTGGCATACTACAAATTTTCCTCCACTTTACCGGCCTTGACATACTAGATTCTCCTTTTCAAAGAGAATAGAATTAAAACGCTACATATTTTATTTTTCATATTTTAGCTATATTGCATTCTCTTAATACGACTTAAAAGAAAACTCCTTTTCTTTTCGAACGTTTCTTTTCCGCTTGTTGTGGCATCGTTTGATAAACCACAAAGTCCTCTTCCATACGCGTGTTTTCTCCTTTGCAAGTACTTCCCTACTGTAGATGGACTTTTTCCGCCATCAATCTCTTTTATACAAAAACCCATACATCTACCTGTCATTGCTCCACGTCCCATAGGGCCCGTTCCATCACCTCTTGGCATATTTATCACTCCTTATTGTTATCAATATACGCCATCAATGTATTAATTATATTATGTTATTGACATATGTCAATAACTATTGTTTTCAGATAGTAGATAAGAAAAAACGAGAAAGACGTCAAATAATGTCTTTCTCGCTTTTATGAATATTTGTATCTTAAAAATTTATTTAGGTGCGGGTGCTTTAACTACCGTTATTTCTAGAGTTTCATCATCTAGATTCCTTATGTTCATCTTGATTCCTTCTGGAATCTTTAAAACACTGCACGTAGGATATTTATTTGTTTCTTGATCTTTCAAAGTAATTGAAAGAGTTCCTCTGAGAACTGTCATATAAACATTCGAGTTGGAAAAATGCTCAGGCAGGGCATCTCCCTTATTTAGGATCATATGCATATAGTGAATATTTTCATCCTGAATTACCTTTTCAATTATCTTATTGTTGCCATCGGCAAGCTTAAACAGCTGTTCAATCATATTGTCATCCCCTTTTGATATTATAAATTATGTTATTTAATATTAACATTATATCGAATTTGATGAATGTAAAAGTACTTAAAAAGCAGCCTCTTATGATAAGAGGCTGCTAAGGTATTAAATTTTGTAAGAGTTATTATATTGTCTTAAATTTCTAGTTCATTATTAAGATGATTACAATTTTGTGCGACGGCATTCATTGCCGCAGCGTTAATTGGGTAAGCTATAGGCGACGCAGAAACGAGAGGGTGTGTTGCTACTTGGAAAGTATTAAGTTCTGTGGCTGTAAGTCCTTTCTGTATGGCCAAACTTAGAATATTTATCATTTCAGCGACAGTGTCCCCACCTGATATTTGTGCACCAAGTATTACGCCCGAACATTTGGCGAATATCAACTTTATATTAATTATTTGTGATCCAGGAAGCGATCCTGGATGACGATCCATCGTAGTAAACTCACCGATGTTAATTATGAACCCTTCCTCTTTTGCCCTTGCTTCTGTAAGCCCAGCTGCAGTGAATGTCTTGCCAAAAAACTTAGTTGAAAAAGCGCTTATAGTTCCCTTGTTTGCTCTCACAAGTCTAAGTTGAAAGACGTTACAGCCAGCTATTTTGGCTTCCATCGCAGCTGTAGAAGCAAGAAGAACTGATACATCTTTGTTTGTAAAGAAGCACTTCTTTTCAGCGCAGTCACCTACAGCAAAAACATCAGGATCACTTGTTCTTGTGTATTGGTCAACAACGATTGCACCGTTGTCAGTTACCTTTAAACCGGCTTCCTTTGCAAGTATAGCGTTAGGTCTTACTCCAAGTCCAAGTATTACAAGATCTGTTGGTACTTTTTCGCCATTTTCAAGTTCAATCGCTTCAACCTTATTTTCTCCTAAAATCTTTTTAACTTTTGTGTTTGTAAGAATACTAATACCATGTTCTTTCATCATGTTCTCGATATCATCAGAGTAACTCTTATCGAAAGCTTGCCAGAGGCATGCATCAGCCATTTCAAAGAGAGTTACCTTTTTACCAAGTAAACTTATTTGTTCTGCGAATTCAACTCCTATAAAGCCTCCTCCTATAACAGATATATTCTGAGCTTTATCTAGCTTTTCAAGTACTGAGTCAAGGTATTCCTGGTTTTTATATACTGCAAATACATTCTCAAGATCGTATCCAGGAATAAATGTTGGAATTATAGGAAGTGACCCTGTTGCAATTATAAGTTTTTTGTAGTTATAAGTATCATTATTTTTGGTTGTTACAATCTTATTTTCTTTATCAATTTTAACTACCGAATCTATAACAAGATTTACTTTTGCGTCTATGAGCATTTTATCTGGTATTACATTTTTGCTAGTACTGCGAAGTGTGCCATAAATATACGGAATTCCACATGGAACCATTACAGAATCCGTATCTCTAATAACTGTAATGTCTATATCTCCGTAAGCCTTTCTAGCCATAGTAGCACTAAGAATACCACCAGCACTACCACCTATTATCAACAGATCTGTTTTCTTCATTAAAATATCCCCCTTTAAGTTTGATTTCTAAGGCGCTCAATTTAACTAAGCATTAAAATAAACACCTATATTTAAACATCACCACAGTATTTAAAACTCCTAACACAAACTAATTGTCTAAAAACATACTGTAATAATCATCGCCATAGCGAAACTCGTTAATTAAAATATTTTCTATAAAGACGTTCTTTAAA
>JAAYFQ010000028.1 GCA_012728165.1 Synergistaceae bacterium
CGGTGATGATAGCGGATATTCTTTCGGAATAAAAACAACTAATTTGCATCGTTCTATCAATCAAATAAACTGGCTGACAAGATCAAAAAGTGAGAAAAATTCACCATTTCAAACAGGAATTAAGAAAACTCCTACAAAAGATATCAAACTCGACGCAAAGGATGACATCTCAACCGTAGAAAAATTTATTAAAAAACTTGGATATGATCTTTCTGATGAGGATCTATCTAAGGTTTATGAAACATTTATTGGTTTGGCCGAAAAGAAAACTGTGGGGACAAAAGAACTCGAAGCAATAATTGCATCTACTGCAATGCAGGTTCCACCTACATATAAGCTTGTTAGTTTTGTAATTAACAGCGGAAACACCATAAACGCAACGGCTAATATTCATTTCAAAAAAAATGAAGAAGATCTTTTTGGACTTGCGATAGGAGACGGCCCCATAGATGCTTCCTTTTTCGCTATTGAACAAATAACTGGGCAGCACTACGAATTGGATGATTTTCAAATCCAGGCTGTAACAGAGGGGCGAGAAGCAATGGGCTCATCATTAGTAAAACTGCGTTTTAACGGCAAAATATATTCTGGAAATGGAATCTCAACTGATATTATTGGCTCAAGTATCCGTGCCTACCTTAATGCGCTAAATAAAATAGTGTTTGAAGAGAACCAAAAATCATGAAACTATCATTATCAACCTTTGGTTGGAACGGCTACTCGTGGGAGGATTTCTGTCGAATAGCAAAAGAAAGTGGGTTTAGTGGCATTGAAATACACTGCGGACACGAGCCTGAACTAAAAGGCGGGATTTTTAATCCTGACTCTGCTAATTCGACTTACAGAGATCTTATTGAGCAGGGGCTAGAAATTCCATGTATCGATTCGACGTCTAATATTGCTGCTCCAAATAAAATAGAGGAAAGCTGCTTCGAAATTGAATCATGTATAAATAAGGCTCACAACCTTAGAGTTCCATATGTTCGTATTGGAGCAAGAGAATGTCCCTGGTCCGAAGAAGAACAAAAGGCAACCGTCATGAAGTGTTTGGAAAGGCTCATTCCTATAGCAAAAAAAGCCAGTGTGGTTCTTCTTATTGAAACTATTGCTCTCTACGCTAATACTGACAAACTCTGTGAGACGCTAAACCATTTTGCCTGTGACAATCTTGCTGCACTGTGGGATATGCAACATACGGTCTGCAAAGCCTGTGAAGCGCCAGAAAAAACTATTAAAAACCTCGGAGCTTACATTAAACACGTTCACCTTAAAGATTCTGAAATGGTGAACGAAAAACTCGAGTACCGCCTTATAGGAGAAGGAACTCTTCCTATGAATGAATTAATGCTTGCACTCTATTCCATAAACTACGATGGATTTATTTCTATGGAATGGGAACCAGGATGGATGAAAGATATGACTAATATCGAATTAATATCTTTGCATTTCGTCAATTATATGAATCGTTTTGGTAACCCGGCACGTCAGTCAAAATCAAAAAGACTATATGATAACAGCGAAAATACTGGCAAGTTCATCTGGCAGAAGGACACCTTAATAGACTATACTTTCCCACAAGTGCTAGATAGAGTCGTTGAAGAGTTTCCTGATCAGTATGCCTTTAAATACACGACTTTAGATTACACTCGAACATATTCAGAATTCAGAAATGATGTAGATGAATTTGCAAGAGCACTAATATCCCTTGGAGTTGGAGCACAAACTCATGTTGCTGTGTGGTGTACAAACCTGCCTGAATGGTTTATCGCTTTCTGGGCTACAACAAAAATCGGAGCAGTACTTGTCACCGTTAATACAGCATATAAAATCCACGAGGCTGAATATTTGCTGCGTCAATCTGATACTCATACTCTAATTATGATAGATGGACATCGTGATTCAAATTACAAAGCCATTATTAATGAGCTCTGTCCTGAGCTCAAAACTTCTTCCGCTGGCAAGCCTTTGTCCTGTGCTAGACTTCCATTCCTGCGTAATATAGTAACAATAGGATTTCGCATGGATGGTGCTCTTACGTGGGAAAATGCCGTTGATAGAGCCAACATGGTTGCTACGGAAAAACTACATCGCATGGCCGCTTCTGTAAACATTCATGATGTCTGTAATATGCAGTACACATCAGGAACCACAGGATTTCCAAAAGGAGTTATGCTCACTCATTATAACGTTGTAAACAATGGAAAATGCATTGGCGACCGTATGGACCTGTCAACTGCAGACCGTATGATGATACAAGTGCCTATGTTCCACTGTTTTGGAATGGTTTTAGCAATGACTGCAGGAATGACACATGGAACGTCACTTATGCCGTTACCATATTTTTCTACTAAATCATCCCTTGCTTGCATCAATCAGGAAAGAATCACTTGCTTCCATGGAGTTCCAACAATGTTTATAGCAATGATGGAGCATGAGGATTTTTCGAAAACTGACTTTTCTTATATGAGAACGGGAATCATGGCAGGAAGTCCATGTCCAATATCAAAAATGCGTGACGTTGTAGAAAAAATGCACATGGATAAAGTAACTATTGTCTATGGTCAGACAGAAGCTTCTCCTGGCTGTACTATGAGCAGTACCGATGATAGTCTCGAAGTTCGTGTCGCAACAGTTGGAAAAGCTCTTCCTGAAATAGAATGTAAAATAATTGATCCCGAAACAGGCAAAGACCTCCCGGACGAAACTATAGGAGAGTTTGTTGCTCGTGGCTACAATATCATGAAAGGCTATTACAAACTGCCTGAAGCAACCGCTTCTGCGATTGATAAAGACGGGTGGCTACACACTGGAGATCTCGCTTGTCGCACAGAAGAGGGTAACTTCCGTATAACAGGTCGTCTAAATGATATGATAATCCGCGGCGGAGAAAACATCTACCCAAAAGAGCTGGAAGAATTCCTCTACACACATCCTAAGGTTAAAGATGTTCAGATAATAGGAGTCCCTGATATAGTATTAGGAGAAGAAATTGCTGCCTGCATTATATTAAAAGAGGGTGCAATCTGTACGGAAGAAGAGATTAAGAAATTCTTTCATGCAAACATGTCACGACACAAGTGTCCTCGGTACGTGGACTTTACCGATGAATTTCCGATGAATGTCGCCGGAAAAATTCTAAAATATAAAATGAGAGAAGATGCAATACAAAAATTTGGATTACAAGATGCTGCTAAAATTATCACGGCTTAATACCACTATTAAATGATAGGTATTCCGTGCGGTGCATTTGAAAATAAGTGCTGTATAATAATATTTAAATCACCGAAAGGGGCGATCTTATAATGAAACGCTCTCTATTATTCTCTGCAATTGCATTAATTTTATCTTTTGGCACTATGGCTTATGCGCAAAATCAAGTTCCTGAATTCAGCGCTGTCTATGTCGAGAAGGATGGCGATACAGTTGAAAGAGGAAAGATATATATATCAAATAATATGACCCGTTACGATAGAAAAAATGGAGAAGAAATCCTCGTCATTCGTTATGATAAAAAGGTTATGTGGACTATATATCCAAAATTAAAACGTTATGTTGAAGACGACTACCCTATGGCCGCCCCTATTGCACCGCCTGAAAAACCAAAAGAGGGACAGTTCGGCGATCTAACTCGTAAATTTGTTGAATATGAAGAAATCGACACTTACAGAATGAAAAAATACCTTGTAACCATACTGTTAAAAGGGAATGCCGAAAATCAATATTCATACTACGAGTGGTACAGAGATAATTTCCCACTTCCCGTTAAAACTGCTGCGGTACTTGGCAACTCATCATACGAGTTCACTAAGATAAAAATAGGAAAACCTCCAATAGAAGTCTTTATGGAGCCCAAAAGTTATAAAAAGGTAACGAATGATGAAATTGAAGCTTTAGAAATAGCAAACAAAACAAAAAACAAATCAAATTCGTAGTATTTACTGATAAGAACGCAGAGAACTATAATTCTCTGCGTTCTTCGCCCTATTTGGGATAAAATCCATCTAGAGTTAGAATTGGTCTAATATGTAAGAGCGTTTAAAGATCTAAAAATAAAATCGAAAATTCTTATGCTTTTTCAACTGACGAATGAGATGATAAATAATAAGAATATTCATAATGAGGTGACTTACAGTGGAGACACGAAAAGTATATCTGGATAATTCAGCAACGACAAAAGTCGATGAAAAAGTTCTGAAAGCAATGCTCCCTTATCTCACAAATCTATATGGTAATCCTAACAGCCTACACAAGTGGGGGCGAGAAGCTCACAAGGGCGTTGACAAAGCAAGGGAACAAGTTTCTGAACTTATAAATTCGAGCCCCAATGATATTATCTTTACTGGCAGTGGAACCGAAGCCGATAACCTTGCGATAAAGGGCACGGCATTTGCTCTAAAAGACAAAGGAAAACACATAATAACAAGTGCAATAGAACATCATGCCCTGCTCAACTCAATAAAATGGCTTAAAAAAATAGGATATGATTATACGATTCTGCCAGTCGACCAATATGGGCTCGTTGATCCCAAAGATCTTGAAAATGCAATTAGGCCCGACACAATACTCGCATCAATTATGTTTGGCAATAATGAAATAGGAACAATCGAACCGATTGCTGAACTTGGTACCATCTGCCGTGAACATGGAGTCCTCTTCCACTCGGATGCTGTACAGGCGGCTGGACATGTTAAAATCGATGTAGAAAAACTTCCAATAGATATGCTCTCTATCGCTGCCCACAAGATGTACGGTCCCAAGGGTGTGGGAGCACTTTATGTTAGAAGGGGAATAAAACTCACACCAATAATTCATGGCGGCGGACAGGAGTTTGGCGTTCGAGCCGGGACAGAAAACACATCTGGAATTGTTGGTTTTGGAGCCGCAGCGGAATTGGCAGCAGCCCGACTTGTAAACGGAGAAATGGAAAATGAAACGCGTCTACGTGATAAACTTATTAATGGTCTCCTTGAAAGAATACCTGAAACACAGCTCACAGGACACGGAAGTCAGCGTTTACCTTACCACGCAAGCTTCTGCGTTAAGTACATAGAGGGAGAAGGAATGCTCCTTCTCATGGACGCAGCTGGGATTGCTGTATCAAGTGGTTCAGCTTGCGCATCAGGCAACTTGGAGCCAAGCCATGTCCTTCTTGCATGTGGTCTCGACCACGCAACAGCACATGGATCAGTTCGTTTAACACTCGGGCACACCACTACAGAGGAAGACATTGATTATGTCCTAGAGAAGTTTCCTCCAATAGTTGAGAAACTTCGCTTAATGTCTCCCTTCTATGATAAAAAAAATAAAAATTGACTCAAAATAGGAGACAGAACAAATGTATAACGAAAAAGTAGTAGACTATTTTATGAACCCACGCAATTCAGGCAAAATGGAAAATGCCAATGCAATAGGAGAAGTTGGCAATCCAGTGTGTGGAGATGTAATGAAAATTTATCTCAAGGTTAATGATGATCATGTTATTGAAGACATCAAGTTTGAAACTTTTGGCTGTGCTGCTGCGATAGCAACTAGCTCTATGGTTACTGTAATGGCAAAGGGTAAAACGTTACAAGAGGCTCTAAGGATAAACAATAAAGATGTAACTGCAGAACTAGGCGGACTCCCACCTCAGAAACAGCACTGTTCGTTGCTTGCTCAAGAGGGGATAGAGAAAGCTATAGTAGATTACTTTGCTCGTAGAGGCGAAGAACTTCCTGAAGGACTTCTTTTTCCAAGCACAGCCGTTAAATGCGGAAGAAACTGTTGTGGCGACAAGGCTAAAAAGATAGAAGAAGAACCATTTATAAGCGACAACCATCGTGCAACAGAATAATGGTATGAAGGGCAAAATAATAGCCGTATGCTCCGCGCCAAAAAAAGGCATGATAAAAAAAAATATAAGTGAAGGCTTGTTAATAGAGGACAAAGGTCTCGAAGGCGATGCTCATTTTGGTTTTGCACACAGACAAGTGAGTCTTATTTCAATGGAAGACGTAAGGACAATGATAGAAAAGTTGCCCACTCTTGTTCCTGGAAGTTTCGCAGAAAATCTCACCACCGAGGATTTTGACCTTGCCTGTCTAAAAATTGGCGACAGGTTAAAAGTAGGAGAAGCAATACTTGAAGTATCACAAATCGGCAAAGAATGTCACTTTGACTGCGAGGTTTTCAAACAGATCGGTGAATGTATTATGCCAAAAAAAGGAATTTTTACAAAAGTTACAAAAACGGGAAAAGTAAAAAATGGCGATACCATAGAATTAGCATAGGAAAATAAAAGGTTGGGATTATTATAATTCTGGTCTAATTTTTTGTAAGGAGATTACAATGAAAAGATTAGAAAGCTTTGAAAAAAAACATGATGATTATTCCCATATAAAAAAAGATGATGAGATCTGTAGTTGCTGTTCCTGTATACAATCTGAGGATTTTTTTAACGAAATTGAGGAAGAAGAACAATTCGATCTTCGAGAATTCAGAGGAGAAATACGCTTTCTTATATTTATGGGAGTGTTATTTGCAATCTGTCTTATAACAGAAGAATTCTTCTCCGAATATGTCCATTCATATCTTCTAAATGCAGCATTTCTATCCCTATATCTTGTCTGTGGTCTTCCTGTTCTCAAGATGGCTTTTCGCTCTCTTATCAAAAAAGATTTCTTTAATGAGTTCACTCTTATGGGAGGAGCTTCTCTTGCAGCTGTTGCAATTGGCCAAATGTCAGAATCGGTTGGCGTAATGATATTTTACAGACTTGGTGAAGCTTTTCAGAAAAAAGCCTCCTCTTATTCTCGTCGTTCCATAAAAGCTTTATTGGCGCAAAAACCAATGTTAGCTCGTCTTCTTAAAGATGGAAAAGTTGAAAACATCAATCCTAAAGACATAGTAAAGGGCGATATTGTTCAAGTTCTTCCAGGTGAAGTTATACCAATTGATGGAATAATTATAAGCGGCGTGGCACAAATTAATTCTTCAGCTATAACAGGCGAATCCAAACCGGTCTCAGCGAAAGTTGGCACGGCAGTATACGGAGGGACTCTTTCTCTCGATGGGTTGCTCACAATCAAGGCAGCTGGACCTTTTAAAGACTCGACCATTTCACGAATGCTTGAAATGGTACAAAACGCAGTTGCTCATAAATCACCAACAGAACGCTTTATCACGCGCTTTGCAAAATGGTACACTCCTGCAGTTTTCGGACTTGCTACTTTGGTAGCCTTAGTTCCACCTCTAATTGGACAGGGAGATTTTCGCGAGTGGTTCTACCGTGGGCTTGTTCTTCTAGTTATTTCGTGCCCCTGTGCTCTTGTAATATCCATTCCTCTTGGCTTCTTTGGAGGGATAGGAAGTGCCTCGAAAAAAGGTATCCTTGTTAAAGGTGCGAATGTCTTTGACGCTTTAGACAAAGTTACTATGGCTGTATTTGATAAAACTGGAACTCTTACTTATGGACGTTTTGAGGTTGTTAAAATATTGCCTTTAACTGGAATAACAGAAGGCGATTTGCTAAGAATGGCTGCTACAGCTGAAACGGGATCTAATCATCCCCTAGCAAGATCTATTCTTGCAGCTGCTGGGAATATAACAATGCCTTTGAACGCACAAGTCACTCAATTTGCTGGAAAAGGAATGTTACTAAAAACAGACCTTGATACAATTATAGTAGGAAGCAAAGCATTGCTTCAAGATTACGGAATAACAGCACCGTCGATTTCAGAATTGGGAACTGTTGTTCACGTTGCTAAAAATGACAAGTATCAGGGGTATTTAATTGTTGCTGATAGCATAAGAGAAGAGTCTTATCAAAGTGTGAAAGAATTGCGCGAACTTGGAATAAAAAAAGTATATATGCTGACCGGTGATTGTGAAGCTGTTGCAAAGTCTGTTTCTGACAAACTAGGACTTGATGGCTATCGCTCTGAGCTCCTTCCAGGAGACAAGGTTGCGGCATTAAAATCTCTCTGCGGCGGAGAAACTAAGAAAACACTCTTCGTTGGCGACGGAATAAACGACGGACCTGTGCTTGTAACTTCAGAAACAGGGATTGCTATGGGCGGGTTTGGTTCGCAGGTTGCGATTGAAGTTGCTGATGTGGTAATACTTAATGACTCGCTTCTTAAAGTTGCAGAGCTTTTGCGAGTTGCCAAAAAAACAAGAACTATCGTCTGGCAAAATGTATTTATGGCTATGGGCGTAAAAGGAGTATTCCTTGTTTTCGGAGCAGTAGGAGTTGCTGGGCTTTGGGAAGCGGTTTTCGCTGATGTCGGAGTAGCCCTGATGGCAATTCTAAACTCAACGAGGACCTCTAAAGTCTAATTGAATACAAAATTTATATTTGAAAAGGGAGAGATATAGTCATGAGTGAACATGATGATTGCGCAAATAACTGCGGCAGCTGCGAAGAAAGTTGTGTTAAACACGATTTTAGTGTTAAACCACACCCTTTGAGTTCTGTAGACAAAGTTATTGGCATAGTGAGCGGAAAAGGCGGAGTAGGAAAATCTCTTGTAACGTCACTTCTAGCTGTTGAAATGCAAAAACAGGGACACTCATCTGCAATACTTGATGCGGATATCACTGGCCCTTCTATTCCCAAGGCTTTTGGTATAAAAGAAATGGTTATGACTAATGAACAGGGAATAACTCCCTTTACATCAAAAACTGGAATAGACATTATGTCAATAAACTTACTCCTTGAAGACCCTACTGATCCAATTATTTGGCGTGGACCTGCAGTCGCCAACGTGGTTAAACAGTTTTGGAGCGAAGTAATTTGGAGCGGTATTGAATATATGTTCGTAGACATGCCTCCTGGAACAGGAGACGTGCCTCTTACGGTGTTTCAATCATTACCTTTAAATGGAATCATTATTGTCACATCGCCACAGGAACTAGTTTCAATGATTGTCGAAAAAGCCATCAACATGGCGGAACAAATGAACATTCCAATAATAGGAATCGTAGAAAATATGAGCTACCTCTCATGCCCAGATTGTGGCAAGAAAATAGAAGTTTTTGGCAAAAGTAAGGTGGAAGAGGTTGCAGCAAAATACGGACTCAAAGTTCTTGGTAAGATTCCGTTAGAACCTTCTATCGCGGCTCTATGCGATGCGGGAGAAATCGAAAGTTATAATAAGGACTGGCTGAAAGAAGCAATAAAAGTGATAAAGGAGCTTGTTTAAAATACTCCTAATGAAGAGGTAACTAAATATCTACGTTCTGAAAATACACTGAATAAAAGTAAAAATGCATTTCATCACTTTACGTGCAAGCAGTTCTTTTAATTTTATTAAATATAAAACAGAAAGATTGAAGTCCATTCAATGATAGATATCAAAAACGGAGGTCATAATATGTTATTTATCTGTTATCCAACTTGAGGAACATGCAAAAAAGCCCGTGTTTGGCTTGATAAGAATAAAATTGTATATGTTGAACGCGACATAAAAATAGACAATCCTTCAGCAGAGGAAATCACTGAGTGGCATAAAAAGAGCGAGCTGCCTCTTAAAAAGTTTTTTAACAGTAGCGGATTAAAATACAGAGAACTTGGTCTTTCAAAAAAACTTCCCAATATGGATGAAAAAGAACA
>JAAYFQ010000190.1 GCA_012728165.1 Synergistaceae bacterium
ACCAGCCTCGTTGGAGAAAAGACCGCGAGCAACACCATAACGCATTGCTTCTTTCATAGTGGCTCCAATAAGACCACCTGTAGCTGCTGCTGGATTAAAAGCTCCCACAAAAATCATTTTAAAAGCAGGAATAATCTGAGAAGCACACTTTATAAGAACATATGACCCGCCGAGAAGGTAAAGAACTGCCATTATTGGAACCATTTTTTCCGTAAAAGATGCGATACGGCCCAATCCACCAAAGAAAACAAATCCAGCAAGAGTTGCGATTACTGCACCAACTACAAGCTTATTTACTCCAAAGGCATTGTTAAAAGCATCTGCAATTGAATTTGACTGAACCATGTTTCCAATAAATCCAAGAGCAATGATTAGAGCAATCGAGAAAAATCCAGCAAGCCATTTGGATCCAAGACCTTTGTATATATAGAAAGCAGGTCCGCCTACAACACAACCACTCGTCTTATCTATACCTTTGTATGTTTGAGCAAGTACTGCTTCAGCAAAAATTGTTGCCATTCCAAAAAACGCTGCAATCCACATCCAAAAGATAGCTCCTGGACCACCAATTGCAATGGCTGTTGCAGCACCAGCTAGATTTCCTGTGCCAACCTGTGCCGCAATCGCTGTGGCAAGAGCCTGAAAGGAACTCATGCCATCTTTGCCTGCTCGTTCTCCAAAAAGCGTTAATTCACCAAATGTGTTTTTAATTGCAAGTCCAAATTTGCGAATCTGAACGAAATTTAAACGTAGTGTAAAATAAAGTCCTGTACCGCAAAGAAGAGGGATCAAACAGTAAAGACCCCAAATAAATCCATTTGCCTTTCCTAATAGCACTGTTAACGCATCCATAAACAGACAACTCCCTTTTTAGTTTTGCTTTAAATAAAGTGCAAAAAGACGTCTTTGCACTTTATAAAAATACAATAAATATATTTGGCACAGCAATGAGTTTTACATAAAAAGTGGGAAATAGCAACAACAAAACTGTAACAAGCTCCTCAATAATACTCAGGAACATTTCTGTAGTTTTACATTTATAAGTTATGAGTCACAATGTTATTGTTAATGATTAAACTTTGCGCTGTTAAAAATAGCCAGCATGATTGTTGTTAGTCTTTATAATCCTTTAACATGTTTTATGCTTCACAAATAGGATGCGGGACAAGTAAAATGATAGAGACAGTTTGTTCTGAGGACTTATTATATGTAAATATTTATAAGAAATCAACGAATGGAAGGGTCAGTAACCAAATGAACGATAAAATTTTAAGCCTTAAACAGAAAAACCTTACGAAGGGGCCAATTGCTCCCCTTCTTATAAAGTTTGCTATTCCATTTATGTTGGCAAATCTTTTTCAAGCATTGTACGGAGCAGCCGACATGATTATCGTTGGCCAATTTACAAATGCAGCAGGTCTTTCAGCTGTATCTATAGGAACACAGTTCATGTTTCTTGTAAACGGCCTTATCGTTGGCATGTCCATGGGCGGAACGATACTTATTGGACGCTACTTTGGCGCCAACGAGCAAGAAGAAATAACTGAAACAATAGGAACAATGTTCACGACTTTCGCTCTAATAGGAACCGCCCTAACAGTCATTCTGCTTTTTGCTGTAAGCCCTATTGTAGCGCTGCTTCAAACACCGGCAGAAGCCGTTGCTCAGACCGAATCTTATATATATATAAGTGTTCTAGGTATACTTTTTATATTTGCTTATAACGCACTCAGTGCTATGTTACGAGGTTTTGGCGATTCTAAGAGCCCTCTAATATTTGTTGCAATAGCCTCTGTTTTCAATGTCATTGGAGACCTTATTTTGGTCGGCGTTTATGGGTTTGGCCCAGGTGGCGCTGCCTTCGCGACTATTGCCTCTCAAGGGTTAAGTGCGCTTTTCGCCGTTTGTTATCTGAAAAAACAGGGATTCAAAAACTTCGATTTTAAACTCAAAAGCTTTCGTATAAATAAGTCAAAACTAAAATTTCTTTTGATTCTCGGTTTGCCTATGTCTCTACAAATGTCGCTTGTTACAGTCTCGTTTATGTTCATCATGGCTACCGTTAACCAGATGGGCGGAGTAATAGCCTCCGCCGCAATAGGTGTTGCTGCGAAACTCAACGGCTTTACAATGCTTCCTCCTATAGCTTTTTCTGCGGCAATATCTGCAATGGTAGCGCAAAATATGGGAGCACGGAAACCGAGGCGCGCAAGAGAAGCCCTTTATGTTGGAATTGCAGTATCACTTGTTTTCGGCGTAATTAGCTATGCCGCTCTATTTTTATATCCAAGAATCATTGTTAGAATGTTTACGCCAGACAAAGCTCTCATTGATGCCACATCGATGTATCTGAGATCATTTAGTATAGATTGTATCCTCGTCTGCTTTGTCTTCTGTTTGAACGGGTTTTTTAACGGATGCGGACATACGACCTTCGGTATGGTTAATAGCATTCTCTCATCATTTTTGATAAGAGTTCCGGCTACTTGGTTTATAAGCAAAATGCCAGGCGTTACTCTTTATGAAATAGGTTTTGCAGCTCCAATGGCTGCAACTTTCTCAATAATTTTAGGGTTGCTGTATCTTAAAAAAGGCAAATGGACAAAAGTAAAACTAAGTTAAAATAATAGGAAATCGCGGAAACCGCTCAGTAACAAGAAGTTGACAAGTTCTATCTTATTAGATGATAATCAAAAAAATATAACAATCTTTTATGGAGTTATATCGGAAACATGAGGATGGTGGTAATGAGTGAAAATAAACTTTTTTCAGAAAAAGAGAAAAGGGATTGCTCTCTTAGGCTTAGTTCTTGTCTCATTCATTGCCTTGTCTATCTTTTCTCTTGTGCTTTTCGGTATCTCTCTCAGAATCCTAAAGGTTGAGACGTGGGAGTCAAAACACTATGATACACTTCGACTTTCTTATCTTGCACGCTCGACTGCTAATGCTGTTGTAGAAGCAATAAGCGACGATACGTTTCCCTTAGACACCTTCCCTATCACAAATAAACATGGCGAGACAATTATATCTGGCGTAAATCCGACAACGATATCTGTTGATGTCAGAGGGAATTCTAATTCTAATCTCATTGTTAAAGCTGAGGCTATCTCTAAAGCTAAAAAACCCGCGGATAAAGACCAA
>JAAYFQ010000191.1 GCA_012728165.1 Synergistaceae bacterium
CCAATGGATTGATAATTATAAGTCGACCGAAATAAAAAAGATTAGAAGTTTTATAAATGGTATTAATCATGATTTGGAAGCAGTAAAAAACGCCATTAAATACCCTTGGAGTAATGGAGTTGTAGAGGGTCACGTAAACAGATTAAAAAACAAGAAAAGAGAGATGTATGGCAGGGCTGGATTTGAACTGTTAAGACGAAAGGTAGTGCTTTCCAACTCAGGATAACCTGCACCAAATTTGACGAAGAACCACTTTTGGGTTAATATAAACATTCGGGATTAAAATACTTCAATCAAAATATAGTCAATAAAATAAGTTTACTGACGATATTTTGTTTATCTTTGAGCCGAATAATTAATTATAAATATGAGCAACAAGTTCGATATAGGGAGATTACAAGAACAATTTAGTCATAAAAACATAATTTCACTTGAAGATATTACCGCTTTTTATCGTGAGAAAGAGCCATCGATACCCAAGACCACAGTTAGCTGGCGTATATACTCATTAGTGCAGCAAGGAGAACTTCAAAGAGTTGGACGCGGTAAATATAGTTTCGGAGAAACAAGACATTATTCACCAAAGATCAATTACAAGATGAAAAAAATTGGACAACTAATCAAAAGGAAGTATCCTTTTATCAATTATTGCCAATGGGAATTATCTTCAGTCAATATGTTTAGCCAACATCTAATCAATTTCAATATTCATTTTGTTGACGTAGAACGTGATGTTGTTGAATCCGTATATTATGGACTTAAAGAGAGTTTTTCTAAAGTTATGCATATAAAGAATCTCTACGATAATCTTTCGGAGTTTGCCGATTCAATTATAGTTCGTCCATTGGTAACAGATTCTCCAGTAGAAAAAAAGGAGAATACATATATTGCAAGTCTAGAAAAAATGCTGGTAGATTTATGCACGGATAGAGAATTTATTTCGTTTCAGGGAAATGAAATTTATCATATTTTCCAAAATGCTTTTGACAAATATACCGTCAATAAGCAAACGATGTTAAGGTATGGTGGGCGTAAAAATAAAAGAGAAGAAGTAGACAGAATATTAAAAACTATAAATCGTCAGTAAAACGCACATACTGACTATATTTTGAATCTATGATTAAAAAAGAAAGTTTATCTAAAGAGCGGATTGAAGCCGTTTCCAAATCTCACAAGAAAGCAGATAAGATTTTAGTGGAAAAAGTTATTCGTGCCCTGATGTTACTTGAAGGATTGACAACTTCAGGACTAAATTTTATTTTTAAAGGTGGAACAGCATTAATGCTTTTATTCGGTTCTGCTAAACGCCTGTCTATAGACATAGATATAATTGTTCCGGACAAAGACAGTGATTTAAGCAGCATTTTAGAGAAGATATGTAAGGATTATGGATTTTCCCACTATAAAATGGATGAACGAAACCCGGATATGGTTATAGATAAAGAACACTACAAACTCTATTTTGAATCGGTTATCGAGGAAAAAGAGTCGTATGTACTACTGGATGTATTACGTGAAGCTATTCATTATAAAACAATTATAGATATTCCTATTTCAAGTTCTTTTGTATCGACTGAAGGACAGGATTTAAAGGTGAGAGTACCGGATATTAACAATATACTTGGAGATAAATTAACTGCCTTCGCACCCTCAACTACTGGTATTCCATACAGGAAAGGAGAGAAGGAGATGGGAATGGAGATCATTAAACAGCTTTATGATATTGCTTCTTTGTGTGACCGGGCAGACAATCCCGTTGAAATTTCCGAGGTGTTCACCTCTTTTGTTCAAACAGAATTGTATTATCGTAACAAAAAATGCAGTGTTGCAGATGTTATCGAAGACATAATAGATAACTCTATGGAAATATGCTTGCGAGGGAATTACGGCAAAGCAGATTTTGGGATCCTATCTAAAGGTATCGCCCAAGTTAAGAGTTTTATTTTTTCGGAATCATTTCATCTAGAAAAAGCAATAACTTGTGCAGCAAAAGCCGCATATATTGCTTCAGTAATAAAATGCAAGAGAACAGAAATAGAAAGTTTTAAACAGGAAAAGATTGAAGAAATGAAAGATTGGAATATAACTGAACCAATGAGCACCAAACTAAACAAGCTAAAGAAATCTAATCCTGAAGCTTTCTTCTATTTATATAAAACCAGAGAAATGCTATAAGACTCCCCGCGTAATAAATTTCGTAACTGTGGCTAAACATCCAGGGGGTACAGTTTGAGTTGAAGTTTATGGCTTTTTTGTCTTTTTACTGTCTTTTGGAGTAAGACTTATGAATAGAAAAAGCCCCTCAAACTCACTGAATTTGAAGGGCTTGTCTTAGCTTTGGCTCCTTTTATCATCGGCACCTGCGGTATGGACGGGAAAGCCACCTTTGCGGCTTAAACACCTATAACTTAACTCTTTTCACTCATGAATTAATCAAGGGGGTACGATATAGGTTGTTAAATTCCGTTATACTGTAAG
>JAAYFQ010000192.1 GCA_012728165.1 Synergistaceae bacterium
AGCACCGCCATAGTCTTGTCGGTATCGTTTACTATCATTCTAACTATTCCAAAATCTGCTGCCTCTGCAATAGAAAGAGTTCTCATATCAATATTATTGTCGCTTAGGATTTTTGCTAGATCTGCAAGTTGCCCTGAGTGATTCTCAAGAAACACAGATATTTGCTTTACTGTTTTTGCCATAGTAACCTCTCCCTTCTTACTTATAAAGGTTTCGCTTATCAATAACGCGAACGGCCTTGCCTTCGCTGCGGACGATGCTCTTATGTGCAACAAGGTGTACTCTTGCGAAGATACCGAGAACGGCTCTTAAATCATTCGTAAGAACCTTTTCTGCTGATGATATCTCTCCTATAGTGTCGGAGAATTTTTCTGGAGTCATTTCAACATTGATATCAAGAACATCACTGTTGTTAACACGAGTTACTATAATCTGATAATTAGCAGGGTAGCCGTTTTGAAGAAGAACGGCCTCTATCTGCGATGGGAAGACGTTTACGCCCTTGATTATGAGCATGTCGTCGCTACGCCCTAACGGTTTTGCCATTCTTGTCATTGTCCTACCACAGGGGCATTTTTCATGATTTAGAATGCAAATGTCGCGAGTACGGTAACGAAGGAGAGGAAAAGCTTCTTTTGTAATACTAGAGAATACAAGCTCTCCTTTTTGGCCGTCGGGCAACACTTCGCCTGTTTCTGGGTCTATAATTTCAGCGATGAAGTGATCTTCATTAATATGCATACCATTTTGCTCGCTGCATTCAAAAGATACGCCAGGACCGGATAGTTCTGTCAATCCATATATATCGTAGGCTTTTATACCAAGCTTTTCTTCAATATCTTTACGCATTTCCTCAGTCCAAGCCTCTGCTCCGAAAATACCAGCCTTAAGTTTAATCTGATCTTTAATGCCTTTTTCTGCAATCGTCTCTGCCAGATATGCCGCATATGAAGGAGTGCAGCAGAGAACTGTCGACTCGAGATCACACATAAACTGAAGTTGCCGCTCTGTGTTTCCAGAAGAGACAGGCAGTGTCAACGACCCCACCTTGTGTGAGCCACCATGTAGGCCAAGCCCACCTGTGAAGAGTCCGTAGCCGTATGAAATGTGGATAACGTCATCTTTAGTCGCTCCAGTGGCTGTTATGGCACGCGCACAGCAATCGTCCCAAAGGTCAAGGTCATGTTGAGTGTAGAATGCGATAACGCGTTTTCCAGTTGTTCCACTTGTCGACTGTATGCGTATGCAATCGTGAATTGGTGCTGACATAAGCCCATAAGGATAAGATTTTCTCAGGTCATCTTTTTCCAAAAACGGCAGTTTATGAAGATCATCGACTGATTTTATATCGTCTGGAGATACCCCTTTATCATCCATAAGGTTTTTATAATATTGTGAATTCTCATAAGCACGTTTAACTGTTTTCACAAGGCGCTCACTTTGCCATTCTTTTATCTGTTCACGTGAAGCGCATTCAATCTCTTTTTGGTAATATGTTCCCATATAAATCAAATCCCTTCTAAAATCTTTCTTCCATATTGTTAACGTTATTTAGACCGAGGATATTTAATGTCTTTTCCCAAGTTATTTGTTTTATCTGAACGTCAAAATCGATTTCTAGTCAATTGTATGCTAAATAAAAGATTTTGTGTATTTTTAAAGCAACCGTAACAAAGATATTTTACCATCTACATATTCCTCCGATTTTGAAAGTAGTATTTTAATTTTAAACATAAAAAAAGCAGGGCTCCCAATAGCGGGACCCTGCTTCAACGGTAAATTACGCAACGACGGCTGATTTAATGTTTACAATCAAAAACCTCGAGCGCGAATCCGTGAAGCGGATCCGCGTCGATAAAGGAGAACTGTGCGACTGTAGCATAATATGAAGTGAATATGTTATGTGTCATGTCCCAATGTCTCCTTTCGTTTCGAGCGTTGTATTTTTGATTTTTAAATATTGTGAGAGATTATAAATCTCTTTTTTCGCGATGTCAATAGAGCGAAGTCCTGCTAACTAATAAGTCAGCTTGTATAAAAAGCAACAGAGCCCGCGTTTTCATCCGCGAACTCTGCTGCTTTTTGCGACATATCGAAGTGTGTTTCTGATATGCCACTACCACCCTTACACTATTGAGGGTTTCCTACAGAGGTGTGTTTTAATCCACATCGATGGATATTGCTGTTCTTAATTTTTTCTTTTGTAACGTTGATTCTGAGAATCCCATCGCCGACTCTAGCTTTGATGTCGAAAGTGGATGCATCCGCCAAGTTAATTGTTCTTCTTGTTCTTTTAACTGAAACATAACGTGGTTGGTGGTGGATGTCGTTTTTTGTTTATCCTCTGTATCCTCGTTCTTTGTTGCTGTGATAGTCAGTTTTGCGTTAATACTTTTTTACCTAGCATATACAGTCTAACATGCTTCCTCTTCTTTGTCAAGGCAAGAAAGGTCAGCCTTTGTTAAACAATTCGTTTTGCTTTCTTTTTCTGTATAAACTATCATAATTTAACGTATTTACTCTATTTCATTTTGAAAAGTTTTAAACTTTAATTGTTTCAACTAATTAAATAAAGAGAAGGAGATGCAGATATCTATTTTTCTTGAAGTTGCTTTTAGGAGTTTAGATTATAAAAGATAATTGCTGATTGAGCGTCACAAATCTGTTCTTCGTTTTAAAGAAAATAAATACATGATTATAGGGATTGACTATACGAATGTAAGTGGTAATATCGCCACATTAAAGGAGATTAACGCCTATGATCAACAAAAAAACGATTCAGGATAGAAAGGTTGCAATACTTAAAGGGCTTGCTCATCCTGTGCGCCTTTCTATAGTTGAGGCTCTCGCTGATGGCGAAATGTGCGTATGTAAAATAGGTGAAATGTTTCAGTTTGATAGGACAACGATAAGCAAGCATCTTGCGCTTATGAAAAATCTTGGAATACTGACGGACAGAAAAGATGGGTTGAAAGTTTATTACAACCTTAAGATACAATGTCTTCCCTCAATGCTTTTTTGTGTTGAAAAAATCGCTGAAGGGAAAAACCCCGAAACGGTGTTTTTTAATAAATGTAACGCAAAATAAATTTTTAAAAGGAGATAATATTATGAAAATTCAGATACTTGGAACCGGATGCCCTACATGTAACAAATTCGAAGAACTTATTAATCAGGCTGTAAAAGAGCTAAGCATTGAAGACAAGGTTGAAAAGGTAACAGACATTATCAAAATAACTGATTTTGGAGTCATGTCTATGCCAGCTCTTGCGATAGACGGAAAGGTTGTCTTGTCAGGGCAACTTCCTTCTTATGAAAAAATAAAGGAGCTATTTGTAAATGCTTTACCGGTCGAAGAACCAGCAGACGAAGAGCAAGGTGGATGTGCTGGCTGCTTTGGTTGAAGCTTCTAAATTACTGGCGGTGCCAGTAACAAAAAGATAAAACGAAAATCCCTGCTTAAGCGGGGATTTTCTTAAATTTATTACTCATAATAAGTTGCATTAAAAACAGTGAATAGGCGCAGCTGTAAAATTCTTGTTCGAGACTTTTGATTTGTTGGCTTCATATATAAATAATGATTGTTTTGTAAATTTTAAGTTTGAATTTTGGAGGGAATATTTTGGATTCTTATCTTTTTTACGGATTAACGATATTGTTGCTTGCTTTCTCTTTTTACAAAGATAAAACAAAGTCTCTTATGGCTTTAAAAAAAGGTTGGAAAGCATTTGAGAACATACTTCCAGAATTTCTTGTGGTTATTCTGCTCGTGGGAGTGATGCTAGCCATACTTAATCCTCAGACGATATCAAATCTAATAGGAAAAGAATCAGGTTGGATGGGCGTAGTTTTAGCAGCTGTGATTGGCTCTATTACGCTTATTCCAGGTTTTGTTGCCTTTCCTACAGCCCATCTTCTTCTGCAGGCAGGAGCAGGTTTCATGCAGATAGGAGCTCTAATTTCAACTCTTATGATGGTTGGACTTGTAACAATGCCAGTAGAAATAAAATATTTTGGAAAACGAATGACTATTCTTAGAAATTTAATGGCTTTTATCTTTTCTTTCTTTGTAGCTTTCGTAATTGGAAAGGTTGTGGGATAAATTGATTTCCACGATTAAAAGATACAGAGTCTTTTTTATTGTTTTGTTATGTGTTGGATTTCTCACAATCTTTAATAGAACCGTAGGAATCAAAGCAGTTACTATCTCTGTCAAATCTTTTTTCGAGATGCTTTTCGTAATCCCGCCTGTTTTTGTACTTTTGGGATTGCTTGATGTCTGGGTACCAAGAGAGAGCATGATTAAATATATGGGCGAGGGATCTGGAATAAAGGGCATTCTTCTATCTCTATTTATAG
>JAAYFQ010000193.1 GCA_012728165.1 Synergistaceae bacterium
GGTAAGGAGCACTTATGGAGCTTTTTCCGGAGCGGTTGGAATACTTGTGAATCTCATTCTAAGTATCAGCAAGATTCTTGTAGGAACAGTTTTTCATAGCATTTCCGTTACGGCAGACGGCATAAACAACATGTCGGACGCCGGTTCATCTCTCGTGACATTAATAGGATTTAAAATGTCCGCTAAACCATCGGACAAGAACCATCCTTTCGGACACGCCAGAATAGAGTATGTTGCCGGCCTGATTCTCGTAATTATAATTTTACTTGTAGGAATAGAACTTATAAGGTCTTCTGTGGTAAAGATAATGAATCCTCTGCCTACGAATTATTCATCAATAGTTTTTGTCGTTTTAATAGTTTCGATCGTTGTCAAATTATGGCTAAGCCGTTTTTACACTAAGATTGCGAAAACAATTTCCTCTTCGACTATTAAAGCCGCTTCACTCGATTCAACAAATGATGTTTTAGCGACCTCGGCGGTACTCATTGGAGCACTTATTTCTAAGTTCACAGATTATGAGATCGACGGTTACATGGGAATAGCAGTTGCCCTTTTTATTATCTATTCGGGTACGCAGGTATTTAAATCCATCCTTGACCCTATGTTGGGACAGATGCCTGATCAAAAATTAATAGATAAGATTGAAAAAAAGATTTTTTCATACGATGGAGTAATAAGTCTACATGACCTTGTTATACATAATTACGGACCTAACATATATTTCGCAACGGTGGGCGTAGGGCTGGACGCGGATGAAAGCTTCATAAATGTGCATGAAATAACCGATTCTATAGAAAGAGACTTCGCCAGGGATCTAAATATTAACCTTGTAATACATGCGGACCCTGTGGTTACCAATGATGAAGAACTCGACAATCTAAGGATAAGAACAGAAGAAATTGTGAGGTCGGTCGACCCTAGGTGCAGCATCCATGATTTCAGATTGTTAAGAAGAGAGAATCTGATAAAGCTGATATTTGATGTTAACGTCCCCCCAGAGACCGACACCGACGCTGTGAAACTGGTTGATAAGATAGAAAAAACTATAAAAGCGGAGAATCCGAGATATTATCCTGTAATAACGATAGACGAAAATTATGTAGTGACTCACGTAAATGAAATGGGCTGATTGTTCTTTTACTGATGTAACACAAGCATAATTATATAGTCGATTCACAATAGTTTAATAAATAGCAATCTATAAAGTTCCGTTTTTTCTTTCTTGTAAAGAACCCTTAATGTACTCATAAAGGCGTTGAAACAGAGATTACACGCAAAGACATTTATCGAAACCGGTGGAAAAGAATTACATATACTGATTTGGGCGGGAATGATATCGTTGCTAAGAATAAAATGGTAGCATATTCTCTATAAAATGAAATGGTTTTTCTCTGTTAATATTTAACTGAAATATTTGACATTTGCGATTCCCCTTAAAGATATAAGGAGGTAAGTTTTTTGAGAAGAAAAGACAAAGAAGTTACTTCGCAAGAGTGGATGATGGAAGTACTGAAAAAGGGTGTTTGGATGGAGCTTGCGATGGCAGGCAAAGACGGCTGGCCCTATATCGTGCCTCTAAATTACGGATTTAAAGAGGATTTTATTATAATTCACGGGGCAATTGAGGGCAAAAAGATAGATCTTCTCCGAGAAAACAATAAGGTTGCATTCAATCTGGCTATTGATACAGAGATTGTTCGCAACGAAAATGACCCCTCAAAATTCACCATGAAGTATAAAAGCGTATCAGGTCTAGGAATTGCATCTTTCATAGAGGACCTCGATGAAAAAAAGGAAGCTCTCAAAATACTGATGCATCATTACGACGGACCCACAGAGCCAATGCCTGAAATTATGCTCAAGGCAACAGCTGCCATTAAAATCAGAATAACTGAAATGACCGGAAAAATCAGCAATTACTCGAAACCTGAATAATTTTTTTGTTTCTTAAGCCATTATCTGGTTCAGAAAATCATGTTATTTGTCGAATTGAAGATAGGCCTTGAAACGCCTTACTCCGAACGATGCGCCTCTGTATGCAATTTTGTACAGTTTGTTTTACTCTTATTCATAACTCTTGCTATTCTCTCAAGCCTATCAGCAAACTGTTTTCTTGTTGTTAAATCATCGATTATGAGGAAACCCTTGTCTCTTTCAAAAACCAGACCTTTGTTATGAGTAACCATTGCTTTCTTTAAATAAGAAAGCCCCGTATCACTTTTTCGTCGAAAAGCAACTTCGGATGTCTATCCAGAATATATATGTCTCTACGTCTGAGCCTATCTTACTTTAATTCCACTACAAAATTGTTTTTTTACCCCTAGCATTGTATAATATTTAGAGTATTCTACTGTTTTTCGTGATGGACGATTGTACCCCCTATGTAAGAGATAGAAGATGGGTGTTTAAAGTTTTATTGTGAATCTTTTAGAGGAACTTAGTCAAAGACAAGAAAAGCTATTTTTACGAATTTAGGGAAGATCATATTATTGAACTAATATGATCTGAACATAATTTTGTTTGCGATTATTTTTAGTCTGAGGAGAATAAAATGAAAAATTACAAAGAGATTCTGAAATCGGCAATACAAAACGAAATTGAGGCCTTTGAATTCTACAGAGATGCGGCGGTGAAAATGAAAGATCCCGCCATGAAAAGAACCTTTCAAGAGCTTGCTGATGATGAAGCAGGGCATAAAGCGCTGCTTGAAGTTTATCTGGCAAATGATATGAAAGAAATGAAGTTCATTGATGAAAAGGACTACAGAGTGTCAGAAACTGTAGGAGCTCAGGTCCTTTCCACGGACATGGCATTTAAAGATGCTATCGCTCTTGCAATGAAAAAAGAACAGGAAGCGATGGAGATGTATCAACAATTCGCTTTCGCCAGCGCGGAAGGCAAACAGAAAGATACCTTTGCCGAGCTCGCTAAAATGGAACAAGGTCACAAAGTGCGGCTTGAGGATATCTACACCAACGCAGCCTTCGTAGAAGTCTGGTAAGAGCTCTTAAGCAAAAGTGTGAAAGATTTAAATACGGACGGCAATAAGTAACGTGGACGAAGAATATGCTCCGCCCAGTTACAATACAATCAAAACGGGGGCGTTTTTAAAAATGAGTTTAAAATCACCAGTAGAAATTGCAAAATGCGCATGTTCTTTAGCAACCACAAAGGGCAGTCTCTCTTTTAAGAACATGCTTGTTCTAGGATTTTTTGGAGGAGCATATATCGCATTTGGTTCATATTTTATGATAGTTGTAACTCAAGATGCGGCACAATTCGTAGGTCTTGGACTTTCAAAACTCTTCGGAGGCGTGGTTTTCTCTGTTGGACTATTGATGGTCACTGTAAGTGGGGCTGAACTTTTTACTGGTAACTGTCTCATGCCGATTGGAGTTCTTTCTGGTTCTGTCTCATTTGGAAAACTTCTAAAAAACTGGGTTGTTGTATATTGTGCAAATTTTATAGGATCAATTCTTTTGGCCTGGATTGTATATAAAAGTGGTCTTGCGACAAACACAAGCGGAGTAAATGCGTTGAACATAGCGATTGCTAAAGCGAATATCCCATTCAGCCAAGCTCTTTTCCGCGGTATTCTTTGTAACTGGTTGCTCATCATTGCAGTTTGGATGGCATTATCGGCAAAAGACGTTATCAATAAATTCATCTGCATTTTAATGCCTATTTCTGCTTTTGTTGCAATGGGATTTGAACACTGCATAGCTAATATGTTTTTTATTCCATTTGGAATGTTTCTCAAAAACGACATAATAGTTACCGAACTGGCAGCACTTGCTCCAGAAAAACTTGCTACTCTTTCAATCGCCGGATTAGTGCACAATCTCATTCCCGTAACTATAGGCAATATAATTGGTGGAGCTTTTTTTGTAGCAACTCTTTATTACATCGTATTCCCAAGGGCTTTTGCGGAGGAAAAATGAAACGAAATTCAGCAGTACAAAATCCCATAAAGGCAACACTACTGCTTCTTGCGGGAGGCAGAGGAGTTCGCATGGGAGGAAGTAAGCTTTATTTAGAGATAGACGGAACACTTCTTATAGAGCGAATACTTTGTGAAACAGCTCCGATTTTTATGGAAACAATTCTTCTTGTATCACGCGGAGGAAAAGCAGAGGCCGTTGAAAAGTTAGGATTAATTCTGAATAAATACAATGTTCGAATAGTTGAAGACAGCAAAGAGGCGACAGGGCCTCTCGAAGGGCTTTGTGCGGGACTTGAAAACATGACGCAATCTTGGGGGTTCCTCGTGGGTTGCGATAT
The DNA here is from genome assembly GCA_012728165.1 of Synergistaceae bacterium. Taxonomy (GTDB): domain Bacteria; phylum Synergistota; class Synergistia; order Synergistales; family Synergistaceae; genus JAAYFL01. The sequence goes on from JAAYFQ010000193.1 coordinate 4,285, forward strand.
GCCTTCCGTACAAGAAAATCTAGCACGCTTTATGTCAACATTTTGTACAAAAGGAACAGATGTGATAGCAGGAGAACTGAATGGCTATATCGAACCGCTCCATGCTTTCTATTCTAAAAACTGCACTGCTGCAGTGCAAAAATCTTTAAAAAACAAACAGCATAAAATGAAGTTTTTTTATAGAGACATAAATCTTATCGCAATAAAAAAAGAACTATTACAAACACAGGGTGATGTTAAAAAGTCATTTTTTAATCTGAACTATCCGAAAGATCTCATTCAAATGAAAAAGATGGTACTTTAAAAGACAACGTTCATAAAACATTAAAAACCTTGCAAGAGTGCATTTAATGCTCAAAGCAAGGTTTTTATTGTCTTAAAAACTACTTCATATATAATACATCGGTTAAAGGAAGCGAATTGGAGGAGCAAGCTCTGATAGAAATAAAGGGACTATGTGTAAATTTTGGTGAACAGGAAGTACTTAGAGACATTGACTGGTTTATCACGCCCAAAAGCCGAGTAGGATTAGTTGGTGACAATGGTGCAGGAAAAACTACAATGTTGCGTCTTATTGCCGGAATTGAAGAGCCAAGCGATGGGACAATCGTTATGCCAAAAGGACACACTGTCGGTTATTTGCCTCAGGATTTAGTTGAAATTGAAAATGTTTCACTTATCGATTATCTTAAAAAACATGCTGGACTAGAATCTCTAAGCATAAAGCTTCGAAAAGTTGAGCATGAACTGTCTTTATTAAGTGAAGATTCTTCCGTACTTAAAAAAACTCTCGCGCTTCATGAGCGATTGCAGAGAGAGTTTGAAGCAAAAGACGGATTCAGTTTCGAGGTAAAGGCAGTGCAAGTTCTTCGAGGATTAGGGTTTTATCCTGAGAATGACTCTATCAGACTGACATCTGAATTTTCAGGTGGATGGAAGATGCGTATAGCCCTTGCGGCATTGCTTCTTTCTCGTTCGAATATTCTTTTGCTAGACGAACCGACTAACCATCTAGACACAGAGAGCATGGAGTGGTTGGAAGGTTGGCTTAGAGACTATAAAGGCACAATAATTACAGTTTCTCATGACAGAAGATTTTTAGATAAGATGATAACCTCTGTTGCAGAGCTGTCTGCTGGCAAAATAAATATATATTCATGTGGATATGAAAAGTATCTCACAGAACGAGAAGAGCGCATTGAAAGATTAAAAGCTGAAAACGAGCAACAAAAAGGAAAAATAGAAGACACACAGCGTTTTATAGAACGTTTTAGATATAAAGCGACAAAGGCGACACAGGTACAAAGTAGAATCAAGCAGCTTGAAAAAATGGAGATAATAGAAGTAGCAAGTACGTCTAAAAATATCAAATTTAGATTTCCAGAAGTTCCTAGAAGTGGACTGAATGTTTTGACAGGGAACGATATCTCTAAAGCTTACGGGGACAAGAAGGTTTTTGAAGGGTTGAATTTTTCTATACAAAGAGGAGAACGCGTTGCTCTTGTCGGAGTTAACGGTGCCGGTAAATCTACACTGCTAAGAATCCTTAATCAATCAGAACCCCCGACTAAAGGTGAGGCTAAGCTCGGACATAACGTAAAAAGGTCATACTTTTCACAGGAAAGTGCACAGAATCTCGATTACGATCATACAATTTGGCAAGAAATCAATAACACAGGCTCAAAACTTCTTGAAGGAGAAAAGCGCAAATTGCTTGGAGCTTTCCTTTTTTCTGGAGACGACATACATAAACAGGTTTCTATTCTCTCAGGAGGAGAGAAATCTAGAGTAACACTATTAAAAATCCTTCTCTCAAAATCAAATCTGTTAATACTGGATGAACCGACAAACCATTTGGATTACGAAACAAAAGAGCTCTTTCATAAAGCGTTGCTTGAATATGGAGGAACTATACTCATTGTTTCCCACGATAGAGCATTTTTAGATAATTTAGTGGATAGAGTTATAGAAATTCGAAATGGACAGCTTTATAACTATCCTGGGAATTATTCGGAATTTATTGAAAAGCGAGAAAAACAAATAAAAGAAAAGGCAGAGGTAAAGAGTGGAGAGAGCGAAACTCTTGTTTCTGAAAAAGGCAAAGAACAAAAACGAGCGGAAGCAGAAGAACGCAATAGTCTTTATCGTGAGAGAAAAAAAGTTAAAGATAAATTAAAACCACTGGAAAAGAAAATAGAAGAAGATGAAATCCGCAAAGAAGAGATATCTAATATGCTCTGCGATGCAGAGGTTCTTTCACGTTCAATAGAGGTACAAGAACTTATGGTTGAGCTTAACGAAATAGAGAATGCTCTCAAAGAAAACTATGAAAAATGGGAAGAGTTAGTCACAGAACTCAAATAAAAACTAAATGATTCTTAGAATTTACACAGCGTAACTTCATAGCCAGACAAAGATCTCAACAAACTACAGAACAAAATGAAAAACAATACGACACGTTTAGCGTGGCGTATTGTTTTTGAGTAAATTAGAAGTTTAAACTTAAAGCCAATTATTTATTTAAAAGTTAAAGATTTATGTAAGAAAAAATATTAATAACAAGTTAATTAAAGATTGCTTATTGCTTTGAAGCGTTACTGATATTAATTGCAATAAACATATAACATGTTTGTTGTTAAGGCTTCCCTTGCTAGACGGTAACTGCTTTAACTAAATTTCGCGGCATATCTATGTCGCATCCGCGCTGTCTTGCAATATAGTATGCAAAAAGTTGAAGTGGAATTGCTGCAACGAAAGAAAATAGTTCTGGTTCTGTTTCAGGTGTATAGATAATATTTTTTGTGTAGCGAGATATTTCTTCATCTTCGACAGTTGCAACAGCAATTATTGGAGATCCTTTCTCCATATATTCTTCTATATTCGACATGGTTTTTTCCCAAAGTATATTTTTAGGAACCAGAGCGATTATGGGGTGGTCTTTATCCAATAACGCGATAGGGCCATGTTTCATCTCTCCTGCCGGGTATGCTTCTGCAAGAAGATACGATATTTCTTTTAATTTTAGTGCGCCTTCCAGACAGGGCGGATAAGCTAAAGATCTGCCCATGTAGAAAAATCCTTTTGCATCAGCAAAGTTTCTAGCAATTTTTTCGATATTTTCTTCCTGTTCCTGTTCAAGAAGAGATGCCAATTTAGCCGGCATTGATGTTAATCCTTCTATAAGGCGAATTTCTGTTTCTTCTTTAAGATTTCCTCGAAGTTTTGCAAGGTACATTCCAAGAAGGACGAGCATTGTTAGCTGTGCTGTATAGGTTTTTGTCGCAGCAACACCTATTTCTGGTCCTGCTGGTGTGATTAGGGCGTCGCCGACTTCGCGATGAATTGTTGAGTCGCGTACATTTGTAATAACAAGGCATTTTGCACCTTTAGATTTAGCAAGACGAGCTGCCAGAAGAGTGTCAGACGTCTCTCCCGATTGAGTTACAAATATGGCTAGCGTATCCGGCCCAATAGGAATATTTCTATAGCTATACTCCGAAGCAATTTCCGTACGAATGTCAAAAGTCCCAAAAGTTTCCATTATATGAGCTGCTGATACAGTTGCATAATGAGATGTACCACAAGCAACGAAATGTATCCTTTTCCAGCCTTTGGCTTGTTCGGGTGTCCAATCGAGATCATTGCTGAGGTCTACTTTATTATCAGCAACGCGACCCAAAAGCGTCTGTGCAACAGTATGAGGCTGTTCATGAATTTCTTTGAGCATATAGTGAGCGTAATTTCCACGATTTGCCATTGTCGCATTCCAGTCAAGGTGCATTGTTTCCTTAAAATGTTCAACGCCATCAAAATCAAAGAATTTACAACCATCTTTATTTATAAGAGCCAATTCATTGTCGTCCATGAACCATATATCGTTTGTAAATTCAAGAAGTGCAGACGGATCAGAAGCGCAAAAACCCTCTTTGTTTGTGTGTCCAACAACAATAGAAGATCCTTTACTTGCAGTCCATATTTCATCTTTTTTGTCAGAGAACATTATGACAAGAGCATAAGATCCGCGGATACGTTTAGTAAGTTTTGTTATTGCTTCTTTGGGATCGCCTTCGTATACATAAGCTAAATATTGTACCGCCGATTCTGTATCTGTTTCGGTGTGAAACGTTATTCCTTTTGCTTCTAAATCGGTTCGTATTTCTTGAGCGTTATCTATGATTCCATTGTGCACAAGGACAACTTTATTATCGCTGCTAATGTGAGGGTGTGCATTATTTTCTGTGACCTCACCATGTGTGGCGCATCTTGTATGGCCAATACCGAACCCATTCGAAAAATGTTCTTCTTTAACCTTTTTTGCTAGTTTGGAAATCCTGCCTATCGTACGTGTCTCGTGTATTTTGCCATCTGCGATGACTGCAATCCCTGCCGAGTCGTAAGTTCTATGTTCGTGCTTAGCAAGACCGTCAAGAATGATGGCTGTTGTATTTTTGTCACCAACATAACCCATTATTCCGCACATAAAAATCATCCTTTCAAAACATCTATTTCATAAAAAATTAAGTTTTATTTCGCACTACATTATCCTACTTTATTTTAAATAGCGCAATTACTCAGCAGAGTTTTTAAGAGTTTCCTCAAGAGATACATAGTCCACTTTGCCTGTTGGAAGAAAAGGAAGATCTTCCATTATGACGACCTTTCTTGGCATAGCAATTTCAGCCATTCCAAGTTCAGAAAGTCTTTGACGCACTTCATCACGTTTAAGATCTAGCCTTGTTGTTATCAAGGCTAAAGTTTCTCCACGAGGTCCACCACTTAGCATCACCACAGCATGTTTATCTTCCGGCCATACTTCCCAAATAAGTTCTTCTACGTAGGCAAGTGAAATCATCTCTCCCGCAATTTTGGCAAACCTTTTGGCACGGCCAAGAATTTTAACATATCCTTCGTCATCAATATCAACAATATCACCAGTATCATACCAACCGTCTTTTGGCGGTTCTAAAACACCAGGATTTGTTATTCTGTAATATCCTAGCATAATATTGTCACCCTTTAGCCAGAGACGACCGCCTTCATTTACTCCTTCAACGGGTTCCAAACGGTGTTCCATTCCGGAAACAATCATTCCCACTGTGCCGGTTTTGTGATGTGCGTAATAATTATTAGCAACGACGGGAGATGCTTCTGTTACTCCATACCCTTCAGTTATTCTTATATTAAACCGTTCGAACCATGTCTGTTGAGTAGAAGGTTTTAATTTTTCTCCACCCTGAACGAGAAGTCTCATTGTTGCGAAATCGTAATTATCTTGTGCTGCTTTTGCAAACCCAGTAAGGAAAGTATCTGTTGCAAAAAGCATAGTTATGCGCTCGTCATAACAGAGAGAAGATATGGTTTTGTAATGTAGAGGCGAAGGATAAAGGAAAACTAACATTCCAAGAGTTACAGGCATAAATATGCCGCATAATCCAAAAGAGTGGAAAATAGGCATAGCATTAAGTACCCTATCCGAACGATAAAAATCAACTCGTGTAAACATCTGAGAGTGATTCGTATGTAAATTTTTATAACTGAGCAGTACCCCTTTTGGAGTTCCTTCAGAACCGGAAGTGAATAAAAGCACAGCAGGTTTAGCAATTGCTTTCAAATCGACAGGTTTTGATTTTAAAAAGTGTGTTCTCAATGCAGCAGAAAGTTTTTTGTAAGTTGTAATCGAAGGAGCGAGATCTTCAAGCCACAAAATTTTAAGTCCTGCTTGTTCAGCATCGCTTACGAGCGTTTCGAGCTTTCCGAGAGAGATAAATTTACGAGAGGTAATAATGGTTTTTATATTGCCAGTTTTGCAGCAGTTGACCAAAGAACGACCACCAAGAGAAAAATTAAGTAAGGCAGGAATTTTTCCCATTTTTTGAACAGAGTAAAGAGTTACAACTCCGCCAAGAGATGTCGGCAACAATATTCCGACATTTTCTTCTTTAATTTGTTGTGAGCTTAAAGCTTCTTCTATAAGAAGAACTCTAGTAATAAAACCGTTGTATGTGACGGGTTTTTGCTGGTAATCACAGAAGATACGAGTCTTTCCGCCAAATTCTTTACGTGCGTCAAGAAGCACATCCCAGAAAGGCTTCTCTTTGCGTCTAGCATACATTGCTGCTTCATTCATAATTTGCTCAAGGGCACGACCCGACGCTGCATTACGCTTTGAACCAGTAAGTTCTTTTGGTATATTCAGTTCTTTAACAGGAAAAACAGTAATCGTAACCTTAGAGAAGAAACGAAGTCCCGATTTGTGTTGAATACGGGAAAATGGAGTTCTTTGAGTTCCTTCTATATATATAGGAAGGATCTTTGCATTTGTATGATCTGCAATAGATGCAACCCCCTGTGATACTTTCATTGCATTACCAGTTGTAGTCGGCTGAAGCTCTGGGAATATAACGCAACGGCCACCTTTTTTCAAAAGATTTAAGAAGTATTTTAAAGAAAAGGGTGCTTCTGCATCTAGTATATGTGTTTCTGCAAGAGGGAGAAACAAGCTAACCCAACGTTTTTGAGTCAATCGCTTCTCAATAGCAAAAGGAACTTTTTCTGGTAGGAATACTGCAAGGATTAAAGGATCGATAAAAGAAACAAAGTTGGGGGCAACTAATACACCCTCTCCAGCATTTTTCCAATTTTCCCAGCCTTTGACTTCTACATTGAAAAAAAGGTTAAGTATAAATCTAACAAGTATTCTCCACAAATCGTCTCACTTCACTTTCAACAAAGCACAGTGGAAAAATCCTCTCCACAATGCTCTAATTATAACATGTGAATTAAATCAGTTATTGTGAAAGCTTAAGGCCTATCTAAGAAAAATGCAACAAAGAAGAAGAAAAAGAGTAAGTAATTTAAACATAAAAACCATGCTTTGTGCGGAAGGCTTTTCTGACGTAACCCTTTTATAAATTTCTAAGTAGAAAAACTTATCTTTTAAATTAGATATTGCGAAGTTCTTTAACTGTTGGCAAATATTCGAACCTCAGACTAGTTAATACGTCTATTTTAGAAAACATATTTAATTGGTCAAACAAAATGCTGAAATATAGACAGAAAACAGCTTCAATTAGTAACATAATAGTAAAAACACATATATATAGTAATTGTAAATGTTAACTTTTTGGAACATAATATTATAAATATAAACAAATTTGACAAAATTAGAATAAATTCTGCTTTATTATTTAAGCAAAAACACCATTTTCGCTTAATAAGTAATCAAAAAACCTTCAGATTATACGTATATAACTTTGCACAAAGCGGTTTCTCATCAAAAAACCTTGACGAATAAAGTAGCGTCGCTATTATATTTGCAGCGTTAAGAGAATAAGTTAAGAGCGTGAGCTTAATATAAATAGCTACTAAATTAATATTTATATTAAATCTTAAAATGTTCCCATATCGCAAGGAGGAAATATATGCGAAAATTTTGGAAAATGCGGAAGATCTTTATTCCGCAGGCGACAGTAATACTGATACTTTTCATTTCAGTAGTTTGCTCCCCTACAACAGGGTATGGCAACACTAACTCGCCTAAATCAGATAAAAACATCACCACAGAAAGTGTTGAAATTGCAGCAACGTACGAAGAAGCAGTTGATGAAGGAGATTCAGTAGTTGAATCTCAAACGGAAACATTGAAAACAAAAGTTACCAAACTTTTGCCGAACAAAGCAGAGAAAAGCAACGTTGCGAAATTGGATTCATCTGTGCGTTCCGCTTTGGCGAAAATGGGATTAAATCCCGAACACATAGGGATGTGGATAGACCAACACCCGAAGACGACACTGGTTCATTTGAACAAAATGTCTGAAGAAAAGCAGCGTGAAGTTGCAAGTATTGCTCTGTTTATCCGTAAAGTAAACAGCCGTGTTTCAAAGAAAGATGCCTGGAGAGAGGCAAATGCGCTAGTCTACTATAGCGATAAGTATAGTGTTCCTTCAGAACTTTCGGTTGGTGTGGCCAAGACAGAAAGCCACTTTAACCCAAGCTCAATAAGTAGATGCGGAGCAATGGGGCCTATGCAAGTAATGTGGAAAATACATCATGGCATGCTCAGCGCCAAAGGTATCGCAACAACGAAAGCCCACATGCTCGACCCTGAAAGAGGAGTCGAAGCCGGAATTCTTATTCTATCTCGATATATAGGAGCTTACGGAACGGTACAAAAAGCATTAACCCGTTATTATGGTAAATCCTCAAAGGTTTATTCGGGGAAAGTAAACAGAAATATCGCAATGCTTCAAAATCACATCGAAAAAATAAATAATTAA
>JAAYFQ010000194.1 GCA_012728165.1 Synergistaceae bacterium
ACTTTGATCATTTTCTTACCCCCTATATATTTTATATTATTTCATGATGCGAGGCTTCGACTGTAAATGTACAGCTTATACCTCTAATAACCAACTTGTTGCTTTCTGCAAATTGAATAATTATTTCGTTATTTAAAATGTATATCATTTAACATTATAACAATATATCTGGAAATTACCAGATAAGGAAGTGGCCCCTTTGTTTTATATTTTATTTGCGCAATTTGATATGCGGCTGATTTTGAAAAAAGCTGTCGGGGGTGTCAGAGCTTTTGGAGCGTACTTGAATGAGCAAATATTTACTAATCAAATTTTTGCAAAAGGCTTTAATTTATAATTGACATCTCTGCTCCGTATCTGATTTTTACGACCTTGCCATCGTAAGCACTGTCTCAACGTGCATTTTGGCTGCTGCGTGATAAAAAACGGCGTAACTATTACTCATATACCCCCCCCCGTGGTAACAAGGGGGTAAACCCAAAGACTACATCTACACGCAGTGTCGCTTCATAGCCAGAAACTGCCAGTTTTGCAAAAAATTGCCGGACACATATTGTCCTGAATCAATTTGCGCATACCCGCCTCAAAGCGTTTTTACGCTTTTCTATAATTCAGATACCCCCTCAATCCTCTGCATCAGATAGCAAAAAATATTTAAGCCTTCTATTATACAATAGTTCCTTACCGAATCTCTTGACAGCCCTGTAGCCTTTGCTATTTTTCCATACCCAACACCTTGGTACCGCAGAATTTTTATCTTCTGCGTTTGTCCATTTGTCATGCTTATTCCCTCCTGACAAGCATTCATCAATCAAAAGATGACACTTGTCAAGGAGGTTATCTTAGCGATTAACGCAAGAAGATCGGTAGTACCCATGTAATCTTTACAACCACCTTTCCTCTCTATCGCAATGCATCTATCCCACCAAAAACAAACCGCAGCAGAATATCATGCATCTTATACCATTCTTTGTTTTTCTCCCACCCCAGTCTTTTATTAACTATAAATGAGCCGTAAACCACAAACATAAACAAGGATTCAGCTTCGTGAGAGTTAAGATGACAGTTTTGCATTAGCAATGGAATCATCTTCTTTTTTTCAGACTGAAAGATCGTTTTTATAATATAACCTGATAAGCTTTCATCCAAAAATAATACGCGATATTTCGGCAAATCAGCAACTCTTTGACATACAGGCAGCAATGCATCATAATTTTTCAATTTTTCCGGGTCTATTTTGCCGTTTGCAAGCAAACGAAGAGTTTGCAGCATATCATCATTGGGCTTTTCTACCGTCTCCCCCTCCAGTTCAAGGGCCTCCACTAGAAGCTCATCGACAACCGCCGTCAAGTCATTAAAATGCAAGTAAAATGTTGTTCGGGTAATTTCAGCTGTTTTACAGATTGCAGTAACTGTAATTTTATCAAAACTGTACTCTTTCATAAGTTCAAGCAGCGCATCTTTAATAACCATTTTGGTATATAAAGTACGCCGATCTGTCTTGCGAAACGGCTCTTTTTTCATTTCATCCCTCTCAAATTCTCCTTAACAAAATTACCATTTTGTCAAGAAACATACGCTATCTATCAAGCTGTACTTTTTTTATTTTTCTTCTCTCAGTATAATAAATACTATACACAGTGTCAATAAAAAGACTTCTTGCTCATAAAATCCTACTATGTTATAAAGGAGAACTGAAAAATGAAATTTGAACAAATCCGTAATGCAACCATTCGTATCGAGTATGCCGGAAAAACCTTTTTAGTAGATCCATGGTTGATGCCTAAAGACGCCATGGGACCACTTGTCGGTTTTGCTCTAGTAAATCCAGGTATCAAGGACATAAAAATGCCTATGCGTGAACTCCCCAAATCTACTGAAGAAATCCTTTCTAACGTAGATGCTTATATTGTAACGCATGTTCATCCCGATCATTTTGATATGAATGCTGACGGTACTGGTGGGGATATTCTGCATAAATGCACCAAAGTTCTAGTGCAAAATATTGAGGATGCGGAATATATGAGTCGTTCTGGTTTTAAAGCTGTAGAAATCATGCAAGCTAGCGGTCTCGACCTTGCTGGAGAAATCCGTCTTATAAAGACTCCCGGGCTTCATGGTACAAAAACTCCTTGCGGTCCGGCCAGCGGTTTCATTTTACAACACAAGCAGGAAAAGACCGTTTATGTTGCAGGAGATACTATTTGGTATCCGGAGGTCAAAAAAACACTCGAAACTTATCAACCGGAGATTATCATTCTTAACGCTTGCGCTGCAGAGCTTTCGGATTTCGGGCGTCTAATCATGGATGATAACGATATCTATGAAGTTTATAAAACCTGCCCCCAAGCCACTATCATCGCAAGTCATATGGACACGGTCAGCCATGCTACTCTCACCCGTGAAACTCTGCGTCAAAAGCTTACGGAAAAAGGAATTGCCGGCAACATTTTAATTCCGGCCGATGGCGAAGCTTATCAATTATAAAAATCCGGGATTATTGCACAACGAAGCAATAATCCCGGATTTTACTATTTCTCATACTATGTAATGGTTCCAAAATAATAGGCTACTCCTCACAAAGCCGCCCAACAATGGGTTCCCACTTTTTACTCGTTCTCCTTTGACATTTAAGACATCCACATTGGCCGGCATAATAATTTCTGTACACGAAAAACAGCCCCTAGCACAACTGCAGCTATAGCTAACTCCTCCTCGTGTTAAATTCATTGCCTGCGCGATCTTCGTAACATTTGCATAATCAAGCAATCCTATTTTCGCAATACAATGAACTTCTAACAAACTAATTTACTTCAGGCATTGTTTAAACGCTCAAATATTCCTTCTTATGCAGGTACTGCAGAGTTGTAACTACTTCGTATATTTAGAACACGCATCGCATTAAGAATGGCAATAACAGAAACACCTACATCTGCAAACACAGCCGTCCACATACTTGCAATGCCCATCGCCCCCATAATCAGTACAGCTCCTTTCACACCCAAGGCAAAAACAATATTTTGCTTTACAATCGCCAAGGTTTTCTTTGATACTTTTATCGCCGTTGCTATCTTCGAAGGTTCATCAGTCATAATTACTATATCGGCAGCCTCAATCGCTGCATCAGAACCTACCCCTCCCATTGCTATACCAATATCAGCCCTCGCTAGTACAGGTGCGTCGTTAACACCGTCTCCGACAAAAACGAGTTTTCCCTTTTCCGACTTTTGAGTAAATATCTCTTCTAATTTTTCAACTTTATCTGCAGGAAGTAGTTCAGTATACACCGTATCAAGCCCTAATTTTTTCGCAACGTGTTCCCCTATGGATTTTGAGTCTCCGGTCAACATTACTGTGTGTTTAACTTTCTCCCCTTTTAAAGCTTGAATAGCACCTGGTGCGTCGTTTTTTATTTCATCAGCAATTACAACATAACCAATATATTTTCCATCAGCCGCAACATGGACAACAGTCCCGATAATTTCACCTTTGAAATAAGAAATTTTCATTTTCTTCATCAGTTTATCATTACCTACTAAGACTTCTTTGCCACGTATACGAGCGCTAACTCCATATCCTGGCAATTCCTTAACATCAGAGATCACAGTGTTGTCAATTGTTTTTCCATAAGCCCTCTTCAACGAAAGAGAAATAGGATGATTGGAATAGTTTTCCGCGCATGCAGTTAGTTCAAGTAAATCATCGCGGCTCATGACTTCAGAGTGAACTTCTTGTACATTAAAAACGCCTTTTGTTAATGTACCGGTCTTGTCAAAAACTACAATTTCTGTTTTTGCTAGTGCCTCTAAATAATTACTTCCTTTTACCAAAACGCCTAACTTAGAAGCTCTTCCAATGCCACCAAAAAAGCTGAGCGGAATCGAAATAACTAAAGCACATGGACAAGATATTACCAAGAAGGTAAGTGCTCTAACCAACCATTTCGTAAATCCTTGATCACTATACATTAAAGGAGGAACAACCGCGAGTAATAAAGCTAAAACAACTACGCTAGGAGTATAGTACCTTGCAAACTTCGTAATGAAATTTTCCGAATTGGACTTTTTATTACTAGCGTTTTCTACTAAATCAAGAATTTTACTTACTGTCGAATCACCAAATTCCTTAGTAACTCGTGCTGTAAGGACTCCGTTTATATTAATGCACCCACTAAGAAGCTCAGAGCCAACAGTAACTTCTCTAGGAACAGATTCTCCAGTTAAAGAAGATGTATCGACCATTGATCCACCTTCAATGACAACTGCATCTAGCGGTATTTTCTCTCCTGTTTTAATGACGATCTCATCTCCAACCATTATCTCATCCGGATCTACTTTTACAATTTCACTACCTCGCCGTAAATTAGCATAATCGGGGCGAATATCCATTAAGCCGGCTATTGATTTTCTGGATTGATCGACGGCATAACTTTGGAACAATTCTCCCACTTGAAAGAACAGCATAACCCCTACGGCTTCCTCATAATCGCCAATGGCAAAAGCTCCGATTGTTGCAATAAACATTAGGAAATTTTCATCAAAGACTTGTCCGCGCAGTATATTTTTCACGGCTTTCCAAACTATATCGCCGCCGATAATAAAATAACCCAGAAGAAACATAGCAATATTTAATATATCATTGTCAAATTCAAGGAAGAACGTGGCGGCATAGATCGCGCCGCCACCAAGCACTCTCATGAGCCGCTTTTTGTTATGCATTGTTGCCACCTCGCTAAACTTTTTCGATTTTTACATCTGGTTCAATATTTTTGACAACCTTCATAGCCGCCTCAACAACGCTTTCCATCTTTTCTCGTTCAGCTTCAATATTCATTTTTGTTGTCATGAAATTTACCGTAACCGATATTACATCCGGCAAGTCACTAATCTCATTTTCGATTTTCGCAGCACAATTTGCGCAATCAAGACCTACCAATTTAAATGTTTTTTTCATAATAAAACCTCCTGTTTTTTCAGTTGAACGAATGCTCAACTGTTCTTTTTTTTTATTATAGTTGAACAATCATTCAACTGTCAAGGGATTTTTGCTTTTTTTTGACAAAAGCTTCTCACTCAAACTATAATAATTTTAAATAAATCATATAAATGTAGGTGATAACAAATGGTACACAAAGACACTGACTGTGAAATTCTTCATTTAGATGTTGTTGATAAAGTACGCTCTACTATGCCCAAAGAACCTATTTTAAACGAGGTATCTACCTTATTTAAAATCATGGGTGACAATACAAGAAGCCGTATACTCTGGGCTTTAGATCAGAACGAGATGTGCGTTTGTGACTTGGCCGCTTTGCTTAATATGACTAAATCTGCAATATCCCATCAACTGCGGCTTCTTCGAGAAGCGCATCTAGTTCGATTTCATCGTGAAGGAAAAAATGTTTTTTATGTTATTGACGATGATCATGTCAAGGATATTTTTGAAAAAGCAGTCGAACATATTATCGAAAAAAACAATCCTACCTTATAGTAAGCGAACCAATATTTCTCACTTACTTATATAGTGAAAAATCTATAAAACACGGCAGGCCGGTCAAGGTGATTAAATCTCACCCCAACCGGCCTGTTTGCTTTCTATTCAACTATGCATTCTACCTCTGTGACGTCAAGCAAAACCACCATCAATCTGCCTTCACCATGAACTACTACTTTTTCCATCAGCGCAAAGTACAGTTCAACATCAAATTCTTTGATCCGTCCTCTCTCCGCTATGATTTTTGCAAACTGCTTTGCTTTGTAGCGTTGAAGCGAATTATCACTTTCCCGCATTCCTTTCCATCTGTCGAGAAAATAATCCTTGTTTTCGGCCATCATATTGAACACATTTACAAATGTCTGATACAAACCAACATCATCTATATGCCTGCTTTCACAACGCTTTTCGCTGGATATTTGCCATTGCCTCGCCAGATAATCCTTCTAAGCTTTTTATCATTTGAGTTCCATATCTTTCTGACAAAAATATTGCGGCACTTGGTCATTGTTGTCAGCTCGTTTTTTTGCTCAAGAAATCAACGGTGTAGGTTTTCTGAAGCAGTGCGTCACCCTTATACTTCTCATTAGTAAGCATTTTCTGGATGTGCCTTCATACCATACCTTTTCGCAAACTCCTTTATTTTACCCCCATAACATGCAAAAAATCCCCCAAACCGAAGTCTGGGGGAACATAAAACACACATATTCAATTTTGCAAAAAGTCTTTAGCCTATTGGTTTATGACTTTTTTTCTTTCTAGCAGTGCTACGCATTCGACGTGTGATTTGATAGAAAGGTGATACAAATACGCGAAATTAGAGTATTGCGAGAAGGTTTACCCCCCTTATGGAGAGGGGGGGGGCGGAAAAGGATGTCAATTCTTTTGGCACTGTAGACTCTCCGGCATGCTCACAAATCGCCAATTTCGATTCGTATTCTGTTTGCTTATTCAGTCCATCAAATAGCGTACGAGACAACTCCGATCCTAAAGTTCTTCTCAATATTAAGCCTTACATTCATCTCTGGATGCTTTTTCCTAATTGATTGTCTTGTTTTGATTAAATTTATACTGTCATAGACTATACATCCGGGTCATGTACCTATAAGACTCCAAGACTTTTCAAAATTTCCCTTGAAATATCCCGAGCTTTGACTCCAGTAGCACCATTTACTGCTTCAATATTGGTGGCAAAATAGTAACGATTGTTGCCTTTCTCCACCACTCCGACAAACCAGCCTATGGAGTAAACCCCTTCTATGCTGCCTGCTCCAGTTTTGCCGGAGAAAACTATGCCATTTTCATCCGATTGGATAATTATTTTCCGGACAATAGCCATATTTCGTGCCGAGAAAGGTAACTGGTCGTGGTAGAGACGTCGCAGCAGTTCAACTTGCTCCTTTGCCGAGATTGTCAGGGAGGAACGGAGCCAGAATTGGGTGATCCCACCGGAAATATCACGATTACCATAAGGGATAGCGTCGATATATTTTTGCATATGTTCCGGACCTATGCGCGAGGCAAGTGCCTGATAATACCAGACAACGGAATTCTTGATGCCGGAAGCCATCGTGTGATCTTGGTTCCAAACCGGAAGGAACCGTTGTTGCCCGTCCCAGGACAGCACCATGTTTTCGTCTGATGCGGCTCCGGTTTCCAGAGCAATTAGCGAATTGTAGATCTTGAATGTGGAACAGGGAGTGAGACGTGTTTCACTTTGCTGTTCATTGAATACGGAATATTGGTCTTTGGATTCATCGTACACAACAAATGTACCGCTGGTAAAGCCCTCGAAGTACTTTCCAAAGTCTTCCCTAACCGCCACTGTCGCTGCGTTCGTGGTAGTCATTAAGCTGAAGCTACCAAGAGTAACCATCATTAATACAAGTAACCATCTTTTCACGATAACCATCCTTTTTCATCTTATATTTTTTTCATTGAGCATGCGAAGTTATTGAGTTATTGAGTTTAAATCCCCCTTATATAAAACTTTCAAGATTACAACTGTAGTCTTTATGTATAAATATTACACTTGTAATCCAACCGTGTCAAGGCACCCTATACTTTGGGAAAATAAAAAACAGACTGTTTGAAAAGATTCCGCTGATAGTTGCGGGTATTTCAACAATCTGTTGTCTTAATATGAGCTATTAAATGAAACGCTAAAAAATAAGACGAGGAGCAATCTCCCGCGTCTATAGAATATTTTTATCTTTAAGAATTGATAACGTTATGGTTTTTGCGGTAGCTCCGTCTGTCCAAACTTTCCCTTGAATATTCGTAGCAAAAGCAAAGACTTTTCCTTTGCTTTCTACGAATCCCACAAACCAACCATTAAGTTGATTACCATTCACAATTCCAGTTCCTGTTTTTCCGTATAAGGTTATTTTATCTTGGTCCGATAGTTTAATTGTTTTTTTGACGATGTCGATGTTCCGTCGTGAAAAGGGCAGTTTATAGGTATATAGTTTTTCGAGTATTTTTACCTGTTCAATCGGGGATATTTTCAAAGAAGATTCCAACCAGAATTCATTAATGCCACCGGAAAGATCAACGTTTCCGTATCCCATTTGTTTTAAATAGCTCTCAATTCTTGTTTTGCCTACAAGAGAGTCGACTTTCTGAAAATACCAACTTACTGAGTTGATCGTTGCGGAAGTTAGTGTTTGATCCTTATTCCACTGTTCGAATGGATAAATAGTCCCGTCCCACTCCATTTGAGCATTTTCATTCGTCACAACCTCAGTCTCTAGACCGACTAAAGAACTAATGATTTTGTACGTTGAATCAGGCGAAACACGTTTTTTGCTGTTGGCGTCATTATATACTTGATAATGACCTGATTCCAAATCAAGTAAGACGAAAGAGCCATCGTATTCTTTGAAATAACTACTCAAATCTTCATATGTAACGCTTTGCTGTAGCTTTGGTGCCTTTTCTTCTTGAACCGGACCTGTGATTCCCTGTGCATTGGTCAAGGCAAGGCACCCCATCAGTGAAAAGAGACTTATTCCCCAGAAAATTTCAGCTATAGTCCCTTTTTTATAAGCGGCAATCTTTACCATTCGTTGTTTGATGTGGGATTTACCGCTTGCAAATCCGGCTACTGTGTGATCGTAAACAGGATAAGAGAATCTTTCTAACAAGCAGATAATAGCATCGCCATAGCTTTTGTACTCATCAGGTTTCAGAACGGAAAGCACATTGGCATCACAAGCCAACTCCCTATCTTCTCTCATTTGGTTAAAGGCATACCAAATAAGCGGATTAAACCAATGAAAGATTTGCAATAATGTTGTAATCCAATTTACATAAATATCTTTGCGTTGAAGATGTGCCAATTCATGTAGTATAATAAAGCGCAATTTTTCTTGGCTCAGTTCAGTGACAATACCGCTTGGTAGTATAATATGCGGTCGAAGTGTTCCGGCGGCCATAGGACTGCGGATTACCGATGATTCTATCAGTACTGGGGTGCTTTTGATGTTTAGCGCGAGCTTGCACTCCTCAAACAACCCTATTGCGCCAACATCGGTTACTTTGGCACCGTTCTTTAATATTCTCCTCATTCTCGCTGTCAAAGTAATCGTATAAATGGTTAAACTTAATGCTCCGATTAGCCATATCCCCAAAACAATGTTTTCGTTTGAGTCAAAGAAAGACCGTTCTATCCTATGGGTATAGTCGTCAGCGTCATTCACAGTTGTCGATATCGGCAATTGTGAATCCGTGCTCCAAGTCGCCTGAGAATTAGTCTGAACACCAATGACATGCCCGGGCCAAGTCTTAATGTTTAGATGTAAAAAAACGTTGAATATGCTTATCGAACTTTCTGGGGCATAAGGAATTATCAACCGCACGATTAACATGAACCATATCAAGTATTGGCAATGAGTGCTCAGCCTTTTTTTGAAAGTTAATCGAACCAATATGATCAACACGATTAGTATGCTCCCCATAAGTGAAGAGTCAAGCAACCATAGGATAAATGAAGACTGACCCACGAGGAGTCCTCCTTTATGAGTTCTTTTGATCCAAAATACGCTTGAGTTCGTCTATCTCTTCCTTGGATAATTTTTGTTCCTCAAGAAAATTAGCAAACATTACGTTTAGAGCTCCGGAAAATACCTTTTCCAAAAAAGAATGACTTTCCGCTTTTACGCACTCGTCTTCGGCGACAAGAGGATAATAAACGTATGCACGTCCATCTTTATTAAACGCAATCGCTCTTTTCTTGACCAATCGTCCAAGTAACGTTTTAACGGTCTTAGGTTTCCATGTTGTAACGCCCTCGATTTCTGTAATAACCTCATTGGCAGTAAGCGGTGCTTTTATCCATAAAACTTTCATAACTTGCCACTCAGTGGTTGAGATTTGGGGTAATTCTTTCATTTAGTTTCACCTCTAAGATTACAAGTGTAGTATTAAAATTAATAATAACGTTATGTGCTCCAGTTGTCAAAAATTGTTTTACCCTATCCCTCACTGTCAATTTTAATTCCCTTGTTTCAATATCACTTCTTGTGCAGGACTTGGCGAATAATCATTGTTTCAAATGATAATACTCGCCAATTGGATAGGAAACCAAGAAAAGTCCATAGCTGAAAAGTGAATGGCTGTATGGGCGAAAATTCAAAACCAGAAGAGAAGTCAAACAGGCGATCTTTGAATATATTGAACTGTTTTACAATCGACGTCGATTGCATAGCACCAATGAATATCAACCGCCGATTCCGAAAAAGTGAATAAGTTAATGCCAATTGAGCCACAGAGTTAATGTTACATCGTGGCTCTAAATTATTAACCTCGCGGCTCTGCCGCACCGTAATATGCAAAAGCAACTTAGCTGCAAACGACTCAGAGAGTGAGGGATTTTTCTTGTCCACTCATGCTTGGCAAGGGCAAAGCTTTAATTTTTTAAGTTCCCAGGCTAATTATAACGAAATTCATTCAATTTTAACGAAACAAAAAACCGGTCAAGGTGACTCAAACAATCACCCCGCCGGCTCATTCTCAAATCCCTATTCCATTGCGCACTCGACTTCCGTCCCATCAAATAAATTGACTATCAATCTTCCGCCCTCATAAACAGTCACTTTTTCAACCATCGAAAAATATAGGTCGACGTCAAATTCAGTAACCCTCTCCGCTCCCGAGATGGTCTCAAGCAATTGCTTTGACTTATATCGCACCAGAACATTTCCGCTCACCAACCGGTCGCGACATTTTTCCATGAAGTAATCCCTGTTCTCAATCATCGCATTAAACACATCAACAAAAGCCTGATACAAAACCTCATCGTCAATATGTCGGCTCTCGCATCCTTTTTCACCCTTCACCACATACTTGCCGTTGCGTAATTCTTCTTTGCATGGACTATGCGGCACGTGACCTCTTCTTGAGGAAGCGCATCGGGAACAAAGATAACGAAGCGTTCATCCCCGAGCCTTACTATGCCCTCCCCTTCGTTGTTTATCTCTGTAATTTTAAACTTCTTTATTTCTCCCTGAAGCATGTTCTCCCTCCAAAAAGGCCGTATAGAAAAAGGGGCAGGGAAATCTCCCTGCCCCCTCTGATAGATTATATCAGATGTGCTTCTACTTCCTTGCGGCCATTGCCTCGTCCATCATCTGGTATCCGTATTCAAAGGCCTTTTCGTTAAGTTCTTCCGTGCCCTTGGGTACTCTTGCAAGAATAGCCTTTTTGATCGCTTCGGGCTTTGTAAGTTTCTTTACTTCAAGGACCTTTGCAGCTGTGCCAAGTGCCACCATGTTGACTACGAGCTCACGGCCGAGCTTCTCTCTTGCTGTTCTTACTATTGGGAGAAGGTATACATCGGCATCAAGTTTCGGGGGCTCTGTTACAAAGAAATCGTCAAGGATGACGGTTGCGCCCTTTGCTGTGTCGTGGCTGTACTGGTCACATGCCTTCTGAGTAAGGATGACATGAAGATTGGGATGTGCTGCCTTCGGGTAGTCTATCTCAGCGCGGTCATATACGA
>JAAYFQ010000195.1 GCA_012728165.1 Synergistaceae bacterium
GGTTTCTCTCCTGCTATTGTCCATTTGATTCTCAATGCATTTTTATTACTCTGGGCTCGCAAAGAACTTCCAAAACGATTCGTTGGCTGGACAATATTCAACATCTTGCTAATTTCTTCTCTTTTACAAGTTTTTAGTGGCCTTCGTTTTTCACCTATTGAGGATATGTTTCTTATCTCAGTGGCTTCGGGAATTCTCAAAGGGTTAGGATTGGGAATAACCTTCTATTCAGGAGCAAGTTCTGGAGGGTTGGATGTAGTTGCTGCAGTATTACGCAGGCGTTATGGCGTGGAAGTTGGTAAATATACATTTTTTATAAATATCTTTATATTAAGCGCAGCACTAAGTGTTGTAGGACTTGAAAAAGTTCTTTTCGGTTTTGTAGCAACATATATCTGCGGTCAAACTATCGACAGTGTACTATCATCATTTGATAAACGACGCTTGGTGTTCATTGTCGGCGAACATAAAAACCAGAAAGCTATTGTCGACTACATCTCCTCAGAATTAAACAGAGGGTCAACTCTTTTTAACACAAAAGGCGGATATACACACAAAGAAAGCGCAACACTTATGTGTCTTCTTACAAGACGCCAAACAATGGAACTCAAACGTTATTTAGCAAAAAACTATCCACGTTCATTCCTAGTTGTCTCAGATGCCTCCGAAGTTCTTGGCAAAGGATTCAAGCGCTGGAAAAATATCTAATCTCAGCTTTACAAATTACTTTCATTAAATAAAGCTTTTGCGTTGATAAATAATTGAATTAATATGCCTTCTACTTAGTCATGTTGAATTTGGAAGTGGAGTGTTTGTTTGAATAAAACTCGTTTTTTAAATAATCATAAAAAAAAAATAAGCGCGCTGGTTAAAACTGAATTTCCAACATTCTTAATGGCTTCATTTGGAGTTCTGATTTATGCTATGGGAGTTATGTGGCTTACTGTCCCCTATCATTTTCCAGACGCCGGACTTGTCGGTTTAGCTCTGCTACTAAAATACACAATTGGTTTTTCTCCGTCAGTGTTTATTCTCATTGCCAATGCGGGTTTGGTGGCATGGGGACACAAAGAACTGCCACGACGCTTTCTCTTATGGACTTCATATAATATATTTCTTATGACTTTTTTATTCGAACTACTCGGCAAATTCCAAGTTCCGCTTATTGAAAATATGTTTATGGTCGCGGTTATAGGCGGAATAGTAAAGGGCATTGGTGGAGGAATGATGTTTCGCTGTGGAACATCTGGTGGCGGCACCGATATAATCATATCTGTAATGAGAAAACGCTTTGGCATTGAAATGGGCAGATATAGTTTTTATCTAAATATGATAATTCTCGCTTCCTCTATTAGAATAGTTGGACTTGCAAAACTTTTATATGGAATCGTTTCAAGTTATGTTGTAGGAGAAACTACCGATAAAGTGCTTACTTCTTTCGATAGACGACGCCTCGTTTTTATAATTGGTGCTAAGACATCAGAAAAAGAGATTATTCAATACCTATCCTCAAAACTGAAAAGTGGCTCCACTGTTTTTGACAGCAGAGGCGGATATACCAACAAAGAAAGCTCCACTCTTATGTCACTTCTTACTCCGCGCCAAACAATGGAACTTAAACGATATATTTCGACACACCACTTACGTTCTTTTGTTGTTGTAGCCGAAGCATCGGAAGTTCTAGGTACAGGATTTAAGACTTGGGAAAAGATTTAAATGCAAAGTTGGCTTCTCTGCCATATAATATAGACATTAAGCTAACAAGGAGGCTTTTTCATGGCAAACCAGAACTGGGCATCAGATGATTACAAGACTATTGGGGACTATCAGTACGAATTAGGGGGTCCTGTAATAGAGCTACTGGCTCCAAAAAGCGGAGAAAAAATACTTGACCTGGGTTGTGGCGACGGAAAACTTACCAAAGAAGTAGTTGATTTAGGTTGCGATGTGATTGGAATTGATGCTAATCCTGAAATGGTTGAATCAGCAAAAGCCTTGGGAATTGATGCAAGAGTAAAAGATGCCGAACATTTACACATGGATGAAAGATTTGATGCCGTCATGAGCAACGCTTCTCTTCATTGGATGGCAGATCATTATGGAGTTGTGCGCGGAATATGGCACGTTCTTAAACCAGGCGGACGCTTCTCTGCAGAATGTGGCGGAGAAGGCTGTATCCGTATTATTCGCGAAGGATTAAAACTCGCACTTATAAAACGTGGATTAGACTACAAAGCGCGAAACCCATGGAAATATCCCGAACTCGGAACTTTTTCAGATATTTTAGAAAACCAGGGGTTTAAAATAAACTATATAGCGCGTATAAACAGACCCACTCCTCTGCCAAAAGGGTTAAAAAGTTGGCTAGAAGTTTTCGCGAAAAGTCATACTAAGGGTTTTTCCGAAGAAGATAAAAGGAGTTTTTACAAAGATGTTGAGAAATATTGTCGCCCTCTGCTTTATACAGAAGAAAAAGGTTGGTTCGCAGACCACGTACGCCTGCGAATTCTGGCAGAAAAACCGTTGAAAGCTTAATAAATTTTCGAAATCAAAGATTCTAGAAATAAATTGGCTTTCCGTCGATAAAGGCGAAAGCCATTTTTTATGTTCATCGTTCTCTTCTCATCTGCCTCTTCTGGCTCCGCAAAAAATTTCACAAGTAAAGGAGACGTAATCGCTGTCAACACTATTACAAATGCGAGCTGTGCCGTGGCCGTTCCCATTATTGTAAGATAATAAGGATCTTTCGCTGCCATAAGCACAGGAACAGTCATACCCAAAACCGCTACTGAACAAATCCCCGCCGCCGCATGTCCTGGCTGTTTTAGCAATTTAGTGTCTACTAGATAAAGAGGAATAAAATTTACTACCATATAGATGAAAAAGAGAGTCAAGCCTGCTCCTACGGATTGAACCGCGAGCGAAAGATTGATCCCTGCTCCAAGAGAAAATCCCATAAATGGAAGCATTATAGTATTGCCATCTTTTGTAAAGGTTCGAATATCCTCATCTATATAACCAAGGACGGCCCCAACTATTATAGGTATAAAAATTGTGAAAATTATTCCATAATCAATGCCGAAACCATCGACAAGACTCAAAATACAGACTGGAATAAGCGGCAAACCAAAAATATTGATAAGGACAAAGTTTAGAACGTCCAAATCGTCACCGTAATACTCCATAAGAGCAAGATAAAGGTTTGAGTTACAACCAGTTATACATGTAACCAAAGCAATTGTGGAAATACCTAAAAATCCACCCCTGCCAAAGTAATAAATTATTGCAAAACTAACTGCCATAGGAACGAGAAGTTTCACAAGAAAAAGCACTCCGCCTCTTTTAAATGTGGGAGCGATTTGTTCAGGCCTCATTTGAGTACCTATAAAAAACAGAATGAACCCTACGACGGCCATACTACCTCTGTTGCTAAAAGCAGCATCTATTACGGTTCCAAAATGAAGAGCTTCGGGGAAAAATGTATTAATAACAGCTGCAATAGCCATCGGCACAATCATTAGTCCGCCGGGAATGTTTCTGATACTTTTAAGAAGTGGGAATTTTTGTGATTTCAATCTTTTGCATACCTCCAGGTACAAAGAGCTTCACCCTCAAGCGGTTTAGGCTTGCCAGTTACAACTATTTTGTCTTTTGTCATAATTA
>JAAYFQ010000196.1 GCA_012728165.1 Synergistaceae bacterium
GAGCCTGCCCCTATACCAATAGTAGGAATAGACACGGCCTCTGTTATTTTTTTCGTAAGTTCTGCAGGAACACATTCCAATGTTATGGAAAAGGCTCCGGCGTCTTCGAGACGCTTTGCGTCATCTATTAGTTTTTTTGCTGCCTCAAGCTGACGACCTTGAACTTTGAAGCCACCAAAAATGTTAACAGATTGCGGTGTCAGTCCAAGATGTCCCATGACCGGAATCTGTGCCTTAACTATAGCTTTTACATGAGGGATGACATCTGATCCACCCTCAAGCTTTATTGCTTCTGCACATCCCTCTTGTACGAGACGACCAGCATTTCTGACAGCCTCTTCGACAGAGACATGGTATGACATAAAAGGCATATCAGTTATAAGAAGGGCATCTTTTGTTCCTCGTGAAGCTGCTTTTGAGTGGTGTATCATATCTTCCATTGTCACTCTAAGCGTGTCTTTGTAGCCAAGACAGACCATGCCAAGTGAGTCTCCCACAAGTATTGCGTCTATATCGCATGAGTCAGCAAGTTTAGCCATTGAATAGTCATAGGCTGTTATTACTACGAGTTTTTCGCCTTTTGATTTTGCTTCAAGAAATGTAGTTGTTGTCCTTTTCATGATTTTTACTCCCTTCATTGACGGTAAACTTATATTTTATATTTATTCAAATAGCTTTAGGATTTTTGAGTAATCTCTATTCGGATTTTTCACCTTTGAAATATTTACCAATTCTTTTGTAAGTAGTCCGTAAATAAGTCCTTCGTCTTCGTTCAACACTTTTAGATGTTTTGAAGTTGTCTCAATGTCATTTCGTTCGGCAGGGCCTGTTAGAGAATTCGGAAAGCCTTTTTTTGCTATGTTTTCAATATTTCCTCGAATAAGCGGCAGTAGGGCATTTAGAGCTTCTCCCTCCGAGATATCGCATTTTTCAAAAGATTTTACAGCAATACTCAAAAGCGCTGTCACAAGATTTGAGGCCATAACGTTTGATGCATGATAGAGAGTTTTCTTATTTTTGTCTATTACAAAAGTCTTGTTGCCTGTTCGTCGAAAAATCCCTTTTATATCATCCATTCTCTCTTCGAAGCCTTCTATTGTGAAGCAAGCGTCTTTGAGTCCCTCATAGTTTCCCTCTTTGCTGCTAAATGCAAACATGGGGTGAACTGAGTAGCCGAATGCGCCAACTGCTCCTATTCCGCAAAAGACGTCAGACGAAATAGATCCGCTCAAATGGCATATAATTTTGTCCTTGATGTCACATTTTTTAATAGTCTGCCATACATTCGCTATTGCGCTGTCGAGAGTAGAAATAAAAATTATTTCAGAAGTCGCGAGAAGGTCAGACATCTTCGGAAAAGCAATGGATGAGGTTATTTTGGCAGCAGAGATTGAAGACTGCAAATCGCGACTTGAATATCCGGATATTTCCAATCCCTTACTACGAAAATAAGCACCTAAAGTTATACCGACTTTCCCCGCCCCAATAAACCCTATATTTTGCTTTGTGCGGTTTTTCAATTCGGTTCCCATCTCCTTGCGCCGAGTAATAATAAAATCAAAAATCAGCAATTTGTAAACAATAGCACAAATAGGACTGCAGAGGCAATGCTCATGTCGCATTATAACCCCAAATAAAAAGAGGCGGAGCTAATGATAGCCCCGCCTCTTTTGTTAATATTGATATTTTCTTTTAAACTATACTTCTTTTTTGCAAGGGATAAACCAGCCTGCTGCCATGAGCAACAATCCCATTACAAGTAACCCAACATAGCTTATATCTAATATTGAAGGAAAATCGTAAGAAATATAGAAAAGAGTAAGCTTTCCATAATTCAACATATCGAAGATGCCTGTGTTTGCGATAGACCCATACATTAGAGAAAAAGCTAATGCTCCGGCTATTCCACCTAAAATAATCACAATAGCCTGCTTGTAAATATTAGTGCCTAATGCAGCTGCGGCTGTTCCGGGACATGACCCTACCATACCAAAGCCGACACCAAAGATTAGTCCGCCTACTATTACTCCAAGATGCATGGTCTTAACGCTTAGATGAGACCATTCGAGTATTCCAACAAGGTTAAAAACATAAAGTAGCGCACTAGAGAGACCCAAGGCAAAGAGCATAATCTTAAAGATTTCATTATCCTCAAGTCTTAGTGTCTTACGCATTTTAGCAGGGCATGCTACACCGGCACAATATAGAGCTGCGCCAAACAATGCACCTGTAACTAGACCAATAAATAGATCCATCATTATACCCCCCAACCTAGCTTCTTAAACGCCAAAGCAACGGGTATTGCTGTAAGGAACGCGCATGCTGCGAAGACAAAACCACTTATGCTACCCTGCATGATTCCACTCATCATATGACCACTGGTGCATCCGTCAGCAAGTCTTGCGCCGAAGAGGAAGATAAATCCGCCCAAAAACTCGCGTATATAATATTTCTCATAGAAAGATCGAATGACACCTGCACATCGCTGTTCTTCTTCCTGAGCTTTTTTCTTTTTTTGTGGATCCATAAACCAAGCCATAAATCCTCCGAGAGGAATTGCAAGCAAAAACACCATGGCAAAATTCAAAGGGTTCTTAATACTTTTAGCAAGAGAGCCTCCGCTTTTGTCGTAATAAGCATTTGAGCTGCTATAGCCGTGTTTGTTTGTCGTGTCTTCTGTGATGATTGAACTATCGACAGCGTTGTGAATCATTCCACCTATCATCGAAAATTGAGTCGAGACACCGACTGGTTTGATGACAAGGACCGAGACAGCAAAGACTAAACCAAGAAACACTGCTTTAAACAACCAACTGTGGGAATTTTTAATCATTTTTCCCTTCGCCTCCTTTGTAATAATGTACATTGCTTAATCTATTATAACATTAATATGGATATTATGCAGATACCAGTGTGTTTTTATGAAGTCGCTGTAGTTTTTTTTATTTATAAAAAGGCAAGAGAACAGTATTTAACATCCTTTTCGAGTACGAAAAGGATGTTAAATAACAGTCGTCGCTAAAAAAGGAAAAGAGTTGAATTGTGTCTTAAGTGGAGAGTAGAGTAAACAAGTGAAGTTGTGTAACAAAGGCAAAAAATCCTTATTTTGCAAGCCCATATATTTCGCTGACATCCTGCACAAAAATGATGCCTTTCCCAGGTCCCTCTATGTCTATCTTCTCGCGAATAGAAGATATTATGGCTTCAGCATCGGTTTTTTCAGCGAGTATAATAACTATTTCTTTCTCTGGCTCAATATCCATGGAAAAGATTCTGCTTGTTTCATGAATACCAGAACCTCTAGCACTTATTATCGTTCCGCCCTTTGAACCGGCAGCAGTTGCAGCATCGATTACATCTTCCGCTTTGCCCTTTTCTACCACAGCAGTTATTGAACAGTACATTGCCTCATCCTCGCTTTCCTGGTCGGTTAATTCAGACTCTTTGCATCCGACAGAACCGAAAACTTGACTGACATCTGTCGTGTAGGCTATTCCATGGTTTGGTTTTTCAAAGTGAAAAATTTTATTGAGAGACTCAAGGA
>JAAYFQ010000029.1 GCA_012728165.1 Synergistaceae bacterium
GTCTCCATACTGGCTGTTTTCAGAACATAGCCACGCGCGCCTGCTCTCAGTGAGGCCATTACATATTGCTGAGCGTCATAGGACGTAAGCATTAATGAAGAGGTTGGAATTCCCGTTTCTTTTATTTTTCTTGCAAGGGCAACCCCATCGATGCCAGGCATGCGGATATCGAGCAGAGCTACTTGCGGTTTATGCTGCTGTATACCAGTCCATGCAGCATCTCCATCGGCGTATTCTCCGACGATATTAAAATCCGGTTCCTTGGCTAGGTACCCCTTCATTCCTTCTCTTGTAAGGGGATGATCATCTGCTAAAATAATTGATATAGACATATGTAACTCCTCCTTCTTAAAGTAAAAATCTGGTCATAAAATAGATATTTGTTGTGTGTTTATGCTCCAAGTCCCAAATTGTTCTCTATCGGTTTGAGAGCTTCTATGGTGAGTGATATCAAAGTTTCCAAAGGCTCCCCCATAAGTTCGCTGCCTTTTTCAATAATTGCTCGATTTACACCGCGAGCAAATCCTTTGTCTTTCCACTTCTTTTTTACGGACTTTACTTCCAGATCCATCAAAGATTTGCTTGGACGTACTAAAGCAACTGCTGTTATAAAGCCAGTAAGTTCATCAACTGTATAGAGCGTTTTTTCGCAAAGAGTTTCCGGTTTTACTCCTGAGGATTCCCATCCGTGAGCAAGAACTGCTCGGACAAAATCTTCGGGATATCCGAGGTTAGTTAGCATTTCTGCGCCCTTCATAGGATGTGTCTCGATGCTGGGGAATTCTTCCCAGTCTATATCATGCATAAGACCTATCAGTCCCCAATATTCTTCGTCCTCATCAAAATAGCGTGCAAAAGCTCTCATGGCTGCTTCAACGGCAAAAGCATGACGAATATGAGTCTTTTCTTTGTTGTGCTCCTTTAAGAACTTTAAAGATTCTTCACGTGAAAACATTGCGAAGCCTCCTTATTCCGTTAATGCCGAAAAAGAATTTATCGGCAAATTATTAGGATCAATTTGCGTTATTTCAATTCCCGACTCCTTCATAATAGAACGAGCCAGCTCATCGGGGTATGGATAAAGATATACGATTCTTTCACAACCGGCATTTATAAGAGCTTTTGTGCAATAAACACATGGTTCATGAGTGCAGTACAACCAACATCCTTGTGTAGCTACGCCATTGGATGCCGCTTGCGCTATTGCGTTTATTTCTGCATGAGAACCTCGGCATATTTCATGGCGTTCTCCAGAAGGAATACTCTGTGTTTCACGTAAACATCCTTTGACATCACAGTGCCCTATTCTCCTAGGGGCTCCGTTATATCCAGTACTGAGAATCTGTCTATTCTTTACGAGCACTGCGCCAACATCTCGACGCAAGCATGTGCTGCGTGATGCCACGACTTTTGCAATGAGTAAAAAGTATGTATCCCAATCAGGCCTTTTTTTGGACATTTTTGAAATATCACTCTCCATCTACATTATAATTTAAATCTATCTGTTAATACTACTTTTAGCGATAGGAAATTGCTTATAATGCAGAAAATTAATTTATTTTCGTTTAACATCATATTTTTTAGTGTATATAAAAATATTCGCTCCGTCTAGCAA
>JAAYFQ010000197.1 GCA_012728165.1 Synergistaceae bacterium
CATCAAGCATTGCTTTCGTTTCTTCTTCTAATCTTTTTACTCTATTGTAAAAAATATGCTTTAAAACGAGGTCAAATCCGCAACATAGTAAAAGAACACATGCGGCTAGAAGCAAGAAAAGATACTGCATTTTCTTTTCTATTTCAGATGTGTCTTCTCTAGGGGCAGTACCACGAATCCAGAAAGAAGGAACTCCTCTATGGTCTTTAACGAGCAGGCTTCCATGAACAAGTGGATTTTTTCTTTTTATTTCGTCAATAATTGTTTCTGGTAGGTCAGGATTGGACTTCTCTTTATCGTCTGTAGGTTCAATAGTAAAGTTAAAATGGAGACTTTCCGACATTCTTTCTACCCATTCAGAGTTAAAAGCTCTTGTTGCCATAAGATATCCAGCAACAGGTCTTTGCATATGGGAAGTTAGTATTGGCTTCAATGAAAACAGAATTGGCTCATTGCCTCGTAAAGCAACTCCACTGATTCCGTTATCATTAATATTTTCAATCATTTCTTTATTTTTAGGATTTGAAAAAATTGTTGTAAGTTCGCTCTCTGGAGAAGATGGTTCATTATAAGGACTGTAGTCTTTAGTCAGAGCGACGTTGTGATCATTGTCAAGAAGAATTATGGAAGAGATTCCTATTTCAGTGAGAACATCTCGGTTGAGTGTTGGAAGGACGTAATTAGCATTATTGCCATTCATGAATTCCCATGTTGCGTCTGAATAAGCCCAAGTTCTCGAAATTGCTGAGAGAGTTTGTGCTTCTCCATTTATTAGACCAACTGCGCGGGATAGATCACGATTCATTCTTTCTCTGCTTGCCTGATAAGAGGCTGATCTCAGAATGCCCGTGAAAATTAGATCAAGTAAAAGCAGCAGAATCAACATAGTCATTCCTAGCGTAATTCTTATCTTCTTGCGTAGTGTCATGCGAATTCCTCCAAGATGTGTCTCAATTACTACATTCTAACAGATATAAAGATATGGACAAAACAATCAGCTTTTTGCTGGAACAATAATCGCACCGGCAGCAACTATGCCTTCTTCTGTATAGAGTACAAGGCGCTGACCCTGAGCAGGTGCAAAATCAGGCGTTTCAAATGTAGCACTAATATTATTTTCGTTTATTGTGAGAGTCTTGCAGTATACAAGAGGAGCCTGTGAACGCGTTTTAGCCAACAGTCTCGTATTCCCATCGAACAGGTAGTTTTCTGCAAGGATGTTTAATTTTTTGGCTTTAACATTTTTTGAAAAAGCCAGGCTTCTTTCGGCAACAATTATTGAGTTATTACATTGGTTTATTTCTATTACATAAAGTGGAACTTCGTTTTGAATTCCGAGCCCTTTTCTCTGACCCAAAGTATAGTTTTCTATTCCCTTGTGCGTACCAATTACTTCGCCTTTTAAATTTAAAATATCTCCAGGCTTTGAAATAGTTACTAAAGAACGATAACCCTTTTCACTGGCAAAACAAATCTCCATGCTTTCCGGACGTTCTGCGACGGGTAATCCTTTTTCTCTAACAAGATCACGCGTCTCTTTCTTTGCATAGATATCGCCAAGAGGAAAGAGTATACGTGGGAGCCGTTCTTTTTTTATTCCGCCTAAAAAATATGTCTGATCTCTTTCTTCGCACATCGCACGTGCTAAATAAGCGTCGCCATCTTTTCTTAAAATACGAGCATAGTGACCTGTGGCAATATAGAAATCATCGCCCCACGCGGACTCTGCAATATCCCAAAGATGACCGAATTTAATGTGCTCATTACAATTAGCACAGGGATTAGGAGTTATTCCTAAATTATAAGATTGGCGAAATGGAGAAGAAACTCTTTTTTTGAATTCACTTTGAATATTCACATGAAAGTGAGGAATATTTAGATATTTGCAAACTTCGGCCGCGTAGTCAGAAACTGACGCGTCATTTGATATCAGCATAGTAAGGCCAACCACATCATATCCGCTATCTTTAAGCATCAAAGCCACAGCACTAGAGTCAACACCACCACTCATAAGCACCACAACTTTTTGCTTGCCATTGCCTATCCATTTAGGTTTATCCTTAAAGGAGGGAATCA
>JAAYFQ010000030.1 GCA_012728165.1 Synergistaceae bacterium
AAAACCCCGGTGTGGCTATGGGGGTTTTCTCTGGGAGGAACAATTGCACTCTCGGCAGTAGCAGGAGAAATGCTTTATTCTACTGGAGACCGCTTTGTGCCCGAATCACTTATTTTAAGTGGAACTGGTCTGAACGCTTATCCGGAGATTACAGAGAGTATGATGAAGAGATCGATACTTTCAACATTGTATGAATCGGTATCCACTGACATATTGACGCGAATACAAGCTGGCTCAATAATTTCTTTTCGTGGAGAGCATGATGAGATTTTTTCTGAAAAGAGTTGTCTAGATCTCTTAAACAAGATTAACCTTCCTTCTAGACAAAAGATTTTCCAGACGATTAAAAGTGCAGATCATTCATTTCGTTTAAGAGATGGAAAAAAGACAGCTGATATAATGGAAGAAATGATGGATTTTGTTATTAAGTTCAACCGAGATATCGTAAAAAAATAAAACCAAAGAACATTTTTCATTTATGTGCTTGGGAGGTTATTAATGTTTTTGCCATATTGCACTTTGAATACCAAAAAGCGGCACATTTCAGCGATGTTTAATAAACAAAGCCCGACAAGAATTACAAGAAAAAGAGTAATTTTTGCTGGGCTTTGTTTTGTTTTAGTGTTATTACTGTTCCCCTTGTCTTGTTGTAGTGCAACTCCGATCGATTATAAAGAGCTACAGGAAGAACCGCTTGAAACTGCATTTAGGAAAATTTCTTCGCCAAGTGATGAACAGTGGGAAGAAGAGCAAGACGTACTTTCTGCAGGAGCTCCCGATATTGCAAACAACATAAAATGGCCCTTGGCTTCAGGTCAAGTTGCAGGAAAATTTAACATTTCAGGAAAAGGGCGTAAGCACACAGGGATTGACATTTTATCACCTAAAGGTGCTCCCATATATGCTGTTTTAGATGGAGTAGTAGAAATGTGCTCAAACGGAGGAAGCGGTTACCGTGGATATGGCAAAGTTCTCGTCATTAATCATGACAACAAGCTATGGTCTCTTTATTCTCACTGCACAACACTTGATGCCAATGTAGGAAAGATAGTAAAGCAGGGAGATGTTGTTGCTACTGTCGGTAGGACAGGAAGGGCAACAACAAACCATGTGCATTTTGAAGTACGTAACAGCAATGGTCGCCCACTCAATCCGCTAAAATATTTGCCAGAAAACTCGTTTATTACTATTTTACAAAGATACCAATATACACGTAACAAGATCAAAACAACAAGTGTACAGTGATATTTTATTAAAAACCACGTGATCACAAAAATTGTTTAAAATATAAACAGCAACAGCCAAACAGATTGGACACGTCGTCATGTTTTAAGTTTCCATAGTATATAAAAACAATTGTTTTGCTATTTCCCAAAGTATGCTAAAATGCTTAAATTCAATCAAAAAACGTAAATAAAACGGAATTAATAATTTTACTGTTGAGTCTCACTGTTTTTTTCTATATAATGTATAATGCTGTAAAACATTATCTTATCTTCTATATGTTTCACACAAAATTGAGACAAGATATGTCTCATTTTGTGTTACTTGTATTAAGTGAAATTATATTTTGAAGCCGAAACTAATGATTGAGAGTTATTAGAGCAATATCTTTAACGCAACTTCGGTGCAGACTTTAGGAGGAAATATCTTATGACACGCAAAATGGTAACGCTTGATGGCAACGAAGCAGCGGCACACGTAGCATACGCGGTAAATGAAGTCATTTCAATCTATCCTATAACTCCATCATCGCA
>JAAYFQ010000198.1 GCA_012728165.1 Synergistaceae bacterium
GACAGGAAGCTGGATAAAACTCAAATAGCAAGGTTGTCCACTTGTGCTTATGTTGAGGAAAATCATAACCTGCGTATTCTTGGCGCGACTGGCAGCGGAAAGACTTTTATTGCATGTGCACTCGGTATTGCAGCTAATCGCAATTTCTATTCCGTCAGGTACATACGCCTGCCAGAACTGTTCACAGAGCTGGCTATAGCACGCGGGGACGGCACATATCGCAAGGTCATTAAGCAATATAAACAGGTAAAGCTCCTTATCATGGACGAATGGCTACTGTTCCCTTTGAAAGAAAGCGAGGCGCGGGACCTACTTGAAATTGTAGAAGCGCGGCATAAAAGAGCTTCGACATTGTTCTGTTCCCAGTTCGATGTGGCCGGCTGGCATCTTAAAATAGGTGAGCCTACTTTGGCCGATGCCATTTGTGACCGGATCGTACATGATTCATATGCGATTATGATCGAAGGCGAATCCATGCGTAAGAAGAAAGGGATTAAGACTGACAAGTAAAAATTTCTGGCCCGGGGGATTTCCTCCCGGGCTATTCCAGCCTGTTCAGTGGACGCGGTGAGCGTGTTCAACTTCACCCGGAAACAGTGTTCAACTCATTACGGTCAACATGTTTATTTTAAGCGGAATATGCACTATTTCAATAAAGTTCGACGCAGCTTGAGATATACCAGTGAAACAGAAAAGAGCTATTGCACATATCAACAGAATCTTTTTCATCACATTCACTCCTAACATCATTTATTATGGCTTAAACACCTTACACGGATGGTGTACATTATTTATCGCAACTTCTTGTGTTGGGTAGTAGACGATGTTTTCCTAGTTAATTTTCTGCGCCCATTTACAACTGGCATAATGGGACGGTTCTCTAAATTTTAACGCAACATATTGTCAAGCTGCTGTTCTACATTCTACTGGTGGTTAAGATAACTACAATAATCAGTGATAGCATTATTTTATTCATTTTTATACCTTCTTCATAATCAACTTACAAAAAACGTACTTTAGTTAGTTTTATTTTTTTCTCCTATTTTTATATACGGCCATAACGTAATCATACAGTTTCTCGCCAGTCGAATTAGGAATAACTTCATCCCACTGAGTCAATTCAAACAATGTAGGTGAATTTAATATTTTCCGTGATTTATCATAAACTACAATTGATATTATGTGTGTATGTTTATATTTTGGGTTGAAAGCGCCTAAAATTAAAAAATGACTGAAATTTTCTCCGTAAACCTTCTTATCGTTAATTAGAGATTTTCCTCTTGAAATCCATTTAGAACAAGCGATTACATACCCTTTTTCATTTCTATATTCAACAGTTCCAACATTTACAGACAATATTAGATTGTCATTTCTTAATATTTCGACATA
The DNA here is from genome assembly GCA_012728165.1 of Synergistaceae bacterium. Classification (GTDB taxonomy): domain Bacteria; phylum Synergistota; class Synergistia; order Synergistales; family Synergistaceae; genus JAAYFL01. The sequence goes on from JAAYFQ010000198.1 coordinate 1,390, forward strand.
GCCTTCTTCTGCATAAGAAGGCACACAAATAAAAATCAGCATAATCAAAAAAAAAGAACAAAAAGATAATTTTCTCATGGTTATCTGCCGACTCCTTTTTAAATTTTAGCTATGTCTCCGAATAGACCCTGTAGAATTATCTATTTACCACTTATTATTTATTAAAATTAATACAACATTACAACCCAGATTATCCTGAGATCTTCTATATAATATAGGAAAGTTAGCATAATCATCACACTTGCTGCATATTTCCATGACCAGCGCCCTGTATATCTTCTTGAAGAACTCCAAACGCCAATCATGGCAAGAATCCCCAATACGAACACGCCAACTAATACTCACCACGTACTAATTTAGCTAGAAATTTACCTATGCCTGTTATGACAAAAAAATCCTTCTTATATTATCGATTTTGTTTTTTATACCAAATAAATTAAGTAATAAATCCATTATAAAAGAAGCAAAAGTATTTTGCATTTATTGTAACTAATTATAACGCTAGAACGTAAAAAACGAAAAAATACTAGTATGAAAACATACGATTATGAAGTCTTGTGTTTTTGAATCACACGATGTGATGCATGTAAATGGAAATAATTCGACTAAATAAATGTTAGATTTAAATTGTGATATACTCACATTAATTATTTTATTGCTATGAATTCTAACTATAAAAGCAAGTTGGGGATTTGGCTGGAGGGTTTACATCTTTGAAAAATTCTTTTTAAGGAGTGCAAATTATGAAGAAAATAGTAACGTTAGTTTTGATCGCTGCAAGTTTATTTATTGTGAACCCAATTTATGCAACAGCAACATATAAAAGATGGCAAACAATTAATGTCCCTAACGTATGCACATTTCAAATTCCCCCAACGATGGAAATTCAAGCCGGAAGCTATAAAGCTATGATGGATTCTTTAAATACGGACTTCGGTTGGGGTAAAAACGAAATGGTTGCACAGCAGAAGGGACTTAATAATATGGAAAAAAAAGCTCAAGCTTTGTACGCTAGAGTTATCGTTAATGCAAATCCCATTGATAGCGATTCTAACTCCTTACGGCTTGGGGATACATTGCAATTTTCCAAGAGTGATTTGATGGAAATTGAGAGAATATTAAAGGATGTATTAGTCGAGGGATTTAGGCTTCAAAAACAAAAAACAGGTGAAACAATACGTTTGGTCAACTGGAGAGGTACCAAAGTTGTAAGTATAAATAACATTGACTGTGTATTAACTACATATACCAGACAACTTGAAAATAACCCTATAGTTGTAGTATATGCGTACGCGTTTTTTAATAATACTGTTACTAATAATGTTACTATTTCTTATAGAGAAAAAGATAAATCTATTTGGGAAACTGATTTGAATCAAAAAATAATAAAAACCTTTAATTTTGTAAAACATTAATATTGTTAGATTTTAGCTAGATGTTGGGTTTATCCTGTTTAGTTTTTTAGTATTGAGTAAGGTAGCGATGTGATAGATTTGAGTTTAGTTTATCTCATTTTGTTTGGGTTTTTTTTCGTATTTTAAAATAAAATAGCTAAATACCGGGCTTATACCACCGCCCAGGACCTTACCAAAAAGAACGATCATTGCGACGTGATGTAGCAATGCAAAACAAATGGCCCATCCGATAGCCTTACCAGTGGATACAGGCTGTTTCAAGATAATAAAACGCAGTATTGCAGCTGGGATACAAAAAATAATGGCGAAAAACAAGACAGTAATCATCATATTCACTCCTTTTATTTATTGTAATACTAATAAAAAAGTCGATTATTACGTTGATCGGCTATGTTATAGGCCGTGAAAGTGCCTAGTATGCAAGCCACAGAAAGAATTTTAACGTCAATGGCGTAAGTGTCGCATTTAAAGCTATCATATATGTACTTATGGAGATAATAAAAAATATGCGTAATAGATATTGTGTATAAATATTAAACCACTTATGTCTTAAGTTACCATTTCAAAAAGGTACCCTTGTCCGAAAATACCGTTAAATCATGATTAAGAATACTTAGTATTTGTGCTCTTTGCCTTTAAGTGTATTCCTACATATATGTACTGAGACTGGAATTACTACCACGCCCGAAATTAATTCAAAAGGTTAAAGGAAATTCAGCTACTTAAAGCTATCGAAGCTTTTTTGAATACTTTTTATGGAACTTAGAAAGTTGGGGTCAGGGTTCAATTTTATTTCTTTGTGGCAGGCAGGGCATCGAACAACTTTTTTATTCATCATATCGCCAATAGATGCCTTGAATCCCTTTCCACAGCCAGGACACTCAATGTCTAGCATGGTTTCTTTGAATTCGTTGCTCATCTTCTTTTAATCACCGTTCCTCCGGACGTGGCAACAAAAGTATAGCACTGATTATTAAGGGCTGCGCCGACGGAAGAGTGGATGAAGATACGACCAAACAGTGGATAGAAAGAGTTAAAGCGAGCGTCAGGTCTTGCCAGAAGTTATTAGAGACGGTGGATTTAAGGGAGGTTAAGAAATGATCGATTTTCAGCTTACAGACGAGGAACAGAAAGAAATCAAAAAAAGTATTTTGAAGTTTGTTAATCGCTAACTTGATCCGAAGTGTCCGGCAGACAGAGACTCGGAAGGAATTAGGGTCCTCCCGAGTCTGATTGGAATACTTACTAGAAGGTATTAGCGAAGATCTTCAAGAGGGGTACACGTACAGGTTGCAATTTCTTTGTAAATATCTCTGTAGAACTTCACAACAACATCGGGTCGGTTAATTAAAGAAGTATTTATTCCCATTGCAGTGCTTGTTATTTCAGCAGCAATTTCAGCCGCACTTTTCCCGCTCATAAGAACTACCTCCTTTCTTTTGTAAGAAAGGGGTGAAAACGAAGCGCACCCTGTTGATCATAACATTAAAGTTACACGCACCATGACAATCGAATACCGGGCTTGAATAAAGATACAGGTTGAGGTGATTTATTTGAAAAATTGGATTAAAAAAAACTTGTCAATTTTTTATTGATAATCCATCACCAGTTTTTTTCATTTCTATATTCCTAGTTGCTATGCACTTTGAGCCAAGAAAGACTATATTGATTTTGGCCGGAGCTGTAGCGCTTTTAGTGTTTCTAGGAATGGCGAGTTTTTTTATATCAGTTGGTTATTGGCGAGGTACATATTCTGCACTAAAAAGCATCGGGACTCAGAAGGACAAGGAGGTTTAAGCGCCCGATATGCTATCTGAAATTGGTTCTTCCGGAAATGGCAGAGAATCGTCCTCTGTTAAATTTAGCGGGAATTCATAAGATTTCTGATTGGTCGTTTCAAAAATTACGGCAGGGGGATCTTGCTGGAATGTCAATTGTTTTAAGGATTCTGTTTGTGGCATCAATGGATACACATAAACGTACCATTGAATAATTATTGCCAAAAATGCCCAAAATGCTTGTCGTTTGTTTTCAACACCAAGCGCGTTAGTACATATGTCCAAAAAATAATATAAAGTAGAGAGAGCATCATTTAATAAAAGATCTTTTTGATCAGTTACTACAGATTCACACTGTTCTTCTACATACTTATCGCTCTCAATGAAATTTTTCCAATTATTAATAGCAGCAGTGCTATCAATGGTTTCAAAGATTTTCTGGAGAACGATATTCTCTTTTGCAAAACGTGTTTGTAGTTCATTGTTAAATTGAATAACCTCACTTAGTTTGGTATTGGTTAATTCAAATTGGGTTGCTGAACTAGCTAGTCTCTCTTGAATTTGATTCCATGGATTATTTCTGTTTATTTTGTCTATCGTCTCTTGAATTTGATGAAAGATGTTATAGCTTTTCATTTCATCAAGCCTCTTTTGAATTTGAGCAGATAGATTTTTTCCGATTAGTTCCTCTATCGAATTTTGAGCCTCTATTGCTTTTTGGACTTGAAACAAAGACGCATTAGCGTTTATTTCTTCAAGAATTTTATGAGTGCTGTTCAATGAACTATTCCTGTCAATTTCTTCAACTATTTTTTGAATCTTATTTTCAAAATCATTAGTCAACTCTTAGAACCTCCTTCATAAATATAAAAGTAGAGCAAACTAAATTTCAAGCCCGGTATTCGACTGTCATGGTGCCGGGCTTTTTTTATGCTGAAACGATTATATCAGTAAGGAAGGAGGGTAAAGAAATGAACAACGAATTTGGAATCGTGATCCGGGAGAGTAAGGCTGTTGGTTCGAGCAGGGATGTTGCCAGGGTTTATGAAAAGCTGCACAACGATCTGCTTAAGGCAATAAGAAACCTGGGATGTTCAGAAGAATTTAGACTGGGAAATTTTTCCCGGTCCTCCTACACCAACGAACAGAACAGAGAAATGCCCGAAATCATAATGTCCAGAGACGGCTTTTCTTCCTTGCAATGGGATTTACCGGAGTAAGAGCCGCTCGCGGAAGGAACGCTACATAACAGCGTTCAACGAGATGGAGCGCAGCATCGCAATATCAGATTCAATGAGTTCTTTTGTCATCCCCAGGACACTTCCCGAAGCTCTCCGGCTTGCAGCGGATCTTGCAGAGAAGGTTCAACTGGACGCTCCAAAGGTTTTGTTCGCAGATGCTGTTTCAACAAGCCAGTCAGATATCTTAGTCGGCGATCTGGCCAAGATCCTTCATCAAAACGGAATTGATATCGGGCAAAAAAGGCTGTTTGAATTCCTACGCAACGAAGGATAGAAAATGTTAGATTGTTAGATTGCCCTTGCCGGGATATTGTTTTGTATTTTATTTATCTGCGCCATGTTCCCACGCTCATAAGGTGGCTTTTATCTGTTTGAATGAAAGACAGGTGAAAGCCAAGAAAGAAAAAGCTCCGCAGACGAATGCCTGCGGAGCTTGTAATAACCTGGAGCCGCCTTCCGGACTCGGACCGGAGACCCCATCCTTACCATGGATGTGCTCTACCAACTGAGCTAAGGCGGCGTCCAAAAATGCGGTAAGGGCATTTGGGCAAAAAAATGGTGGTAGAAGCTGGATTTGAACCAGC
>JAAYFQ010000205.1 GCA_012728165.1 Synergistaceae bacterium
TCCGTAACCCATCTTCAGCAATAGCTCAACTACAAGCTTTTCAAAAAGACTTGGTGAGGCTTTTTTTATTTGTTCAATTATGTTGTCAGATAAGTTGTTTCTTAGAATGGAGTACGCTGTTTCAAGAGCTTCTTCTGGATCAAGATGGTCATTTAATGCCGGGTTAGAAAGGATTGTTTTTTCTTTTTTTGTTGTCTTAAACTCTTTAAAGTCTTCAAACCTCTCAAGAGACTTAGAAGTTATTGCTTTAGGCTTCTCGGCTAAAACATCTTTGCCTCTTTGGGTAATTTGGAAGAACCCTCTACGGTTTGATTCTAGCAAACCAGCCTTATAAAGATAGGTTTTAGCCCAGCCTACCCTATTCATAAAAATCTCTTGATTACCGCTTGGCAGTAATTGTTTTCTTTCATCGGGTGAAAGTTTGAATTTTTCAGCAAGTACATCAGCTGTTGCTCTTAAGGAATGTTCCTTGCCATCATCTACTAATTTGAGCAAAGGCAACATAATTGATTGGTAATCAGGTATAGGCATGTTCATCCATCCCTTCCTAACTTTATACAGTTATTCTAAACCCTAATGCAAGAAATGTTCGAAGCTCTCCCCCCCTGAAAGAAAAGTTATATATTAAAGTTCTTATTATCTCATTTTTTTACTTTCAACTACCTTATTTATGCCATATTTACCTAAGAGTTGACCGTTATGTCAATTGTGTAGGCCTGCCCCTACTGGTTCTTCCTGGAATATACCGGCCAGATTCTCATTGTTCACAAGTTGAAAGAAAGAAGGAGCCAAGTCACTTGAGCAACTTAACTCCTTTGCAAAAACCTGTTTTGGTGTGTATTCAGTTAATCACGTTTTGCCTTCTAACCCAGCAACCCTAAACATATATCTCTTATCTCTCTGTCTGTCAGTTCGGGGTAGGCTTCTCTTATCTCTCTCATCTGAAATCCCCCCCGCATACCTTTCTCTTGCGAGTCTTCAGATATTTCCTCCGGTTGATTTACCGGTTCTGCTTTTGTAGACTTTCTCAATTTTTTCTCCTGAGATTTTAGGGAGCCCTTTGTAAGTAGATCCAACAATTCCTGCTGCCTCTGCATCTGATACGTCATCTGTGCGTCTATCGCTTCCTCTGCCGCTTTCTGTAGCCTTGTTGTCTCTGATGCACTGAATTTAGTCATTGTATCCAGCCTCCCTTAAAATAATCTTTTTGCTGCGTTTTAGAAGGCTGCCGGAAGGTCCGACATTGTAAATATTTAGCCTGGGCCTCCCGACATACCTTTAAGAAGTTTCTATTAACCCTCTTGCTTTTCCTTCTCGTCTTTTAAGTTCTCCTCCGGTGTCTCGTTCGGCGGCGTTTTTTTCAAAACCATTCCTCCAAACACAAAACCTCTCTTGTAGATTGGATCGTCGGGCGAAGCCTTGCGCATAAAAGTTTCCTTCCCATTTATCATTACGTACTTAGTTTCGGACATATCTATATTCCTCCTTTTAATTCTTTGTTCTCTTGTTCCATTTTCTGGTCTTCCAAATCTGTTTCCTTATCATCTGGCTTTGAGGATTTCGGCATTTTCGTTATGCCAAACAGTAATCCCTTCGAGTATATCGGATCATCCCATTGCGGTAATCTTATGTTTGATACCTTGCCCTCTACTATCAAGTACTTAATCTCTGACATTTTTATATTCCTCCTTTGAATTGTGTTTGAACTGCATCATCTTCTCCAATGTTTAACCTGAACTTACTGTTAAGAAGCGCCGTTCAACTAGGCTTCCATCGTAAACACTCCTTTTCAACATTTCATCGAAATTTTAAGACGAAAAAAAGACCTCTCTTAAGAGGGGCCTTTGGCCGCCATTAGAACAAAGATCACAGCGAATCTCTGCTAATGGGTCTCCTCTTATCATCCACCCCGAAAATCTCGGGGTTCTGGTGTTGGCACCACACCTTTTCGGGTAGGTTGCCGGGCTTCATAGGGCCAGTCCCTCAGCCACTCTGGATAAAAGTTTCAATTGTTCTGATACATGTAAATCAAACTTCGTTGTTAAAAAATTCCTTCAAATGTAATCTGACAAGCGTTGCCTAATACGGCGAATTAGTGCTTCCGTTTGTCAATATTCAGCTCCGGCTTTTTTTAATATATTTGCTGTATCTATATGGAGATTCTCAGAAGCCTGACTCAGCGGTGTCATGCCGAAAATATCTTTTATATTCACGTCAACTCCTGCATCAATAAGTGCTAAAACCGTTTCTGCATGGCCATTTGCGGCGGCAAAATACAGAGGTGTCCAACCCTCACTATTCTTAATATTTATGTCAGCACCCGCTTTTATCAGCACGATAACTGTTTCTGTATGACCATTTAGTGCAGCATAACCCAACGGTGTACAACCGTCCTCAGCTTTAGCATTTATATCAGCTCCAGCGTTAACAAGA
>JAAYFQ010000031.1 GCA_012728165.1 Synergistaceae bacterium
AGATTTTTTTTCTTTTCCGGCAATGGAGTATATGTCAAATTTCCTAAAATCGTAGTAGTCCCAAACAAAGCCGTGCTCCATAAGCAGTTCTCCTTTATGGTAAAGAAGCGGGCTTATTTCGCCATAGGTGTCGGTTATGCAGTCGTCTTTTTTCAGTTTCCAATCAACCACCCATTGTGGTGTAATTTTCGAATCGCTAATGACAGCAGATTTGAGCCATAGCGAACCATCACGCTCTACACTGTAATACAATGTTTTTCCTTCTGCATCGAAGGTGAAATTAAAAATGGTATCAGATTCTTCGACGAATTTTACTTTTTTGTTATCGTCAAAACTGTGGAAATACAATTGGCCATCAATAAGATATGCTAAGGGGCATTGCGTGTAGGCAATATCTGCAGGTTTCTCCAAAATGACTTCTGCCACAGTTGTATCAGCAGGTTGCAGCTCATTGTGGCCATTTTCCTGATTGCCCTCTCTACAAGCGGATAGTATGGCAAAGATTGCTAAGAAATAGATTGTTTTTTTCATTTGTAATACGTTTTTAAAGTAGAATGCTACCTTTCCCATTTTTCGTTATTCCATTTTAGCGTAACTTCTTTGATTGCTTCATAAGGAATTTCACGGGCTTCATCGTAATCCATTAATTGATAAGCATCTATGCTTACTTTTATAGATGTTCCGGTCTGGGGTAGTTTGTAATAAATAGCATAGTCACCTTTGGCAAATTGCTTTTCTGCAAATTTTCGGGTATCGGCCGATAGCTGCGAAACATTAATAAAGTCAGTCAACTTATAATTTTGATTTCCGCCCAAACGGTAATTGGGATCTTCGGTAAGTTTTCCGTTTTGGTAAAAAAATGTCCTTATTTCACTTCCCGATTCCGTACCATTATTTATAGCTACCAACTTGCGGCTGTCTTTCAGATTCCAGTAGCACATTTCCCATCCAAACTGCATTCCGGTAAGGCTTAAATATCCGTTCTTCACATCGCATACATCAATGGGAGTTGATGAAATATCGTAAGCTTTATCTTCGCCAATTCTGTTAAGCAACAACTTTCGATTGGCTACGCTTATTGCTTCCGGAAATGCATCATCGGGCAGCAGTAGAAATATATCTTTAATATTTACGGCTGTGGCATAGGTTGATTCTCCCGCAATTTCATTTTGTTTCATGGTGCCTGAAATTTCGACGGTAGCGCCTTTTTGATTCTCACCTGTACATGAAAAAAGTATTGCAAGAAATGCGATCAGATAAATTTTCGATTTCATGGTTTATCTTTGTTTTTGAATGTGCAATTTTGTGTGAAATTATCTTTTACTAATAGATGAAAAGATTCTGTTATTAATTCATGCTTCTCACTTTATCTTAATCCATCAAGGCCCACTGTTAAACTCTATCGTTTTAACCAGGTCATTCTCATCAAAATTGACTTCTATATTAAGAATCTCCATACTTATGAAGGCTTTATTACCGTCTTTATTTTCAAATAAATCGTCTTTAGTGAGTCCGAATTTCTCGATCAAAAAATCTTTATCGCAGTTTTTGTCTTCACAAATAATCCATCCGAAACCCTTCCCCGGCTTAGTGATATAGGCGTGAGTCATGCGGTCGTCCTGATAGGTTAACTGAATGCCGTCGTACTCCATGGTTGTGGTCGTCATAATATAATCCTCATCTATGTAACCGGAAACTTCCAAAGGTTCTGTTTCTGTATTCTCAGATTGTGGTTTACCCAACAAACGTTTTGCATCATCGGGATTGGTTCCCAATTGAAATTTAGCAAGTGCGAGATTTTGTAAAAAGGGAAGATTTATATCACCCTGCTGTACATCGATTAACGTTGTTTCTATATAGTCAATCAAAAACGCATCTCCTGATGGGACAAGTATGAGTGCATTGAAAAAAACGTTCTCTTCACCGTAGTCAATAAGTGCTGTAAATTTCAAATCAGAAAGGTGGGTTATGGTCACATTTTCTAATTTATCGCCTGCTTCCATGCCGTTTCCCATTCCAAACGGGGCCCAAACTTCCTTACCCAAAGGATAAATCATTTTCCATTTGTTTTTAAACACTTTTTCGGCAGCTATCTGCTCTTCTTGTGCCTCAAATTCAGGGTATTCATAGATTTCGAGCTTTTCGTGATAAAACTCAAGATACCGTTCGGTAAACACTTTCTTCTCATCAGGCAGACAGTAGCCGATTTCAGCGGAGCATTGAAAGATGCTTTTCAGCCATTTATCGCCCGAAGCAATTTGCTGCGCATCTGTTTTTCCCATCAAAGAACCGGAAGTATTATCTTCCTGGTTGCGGGCGGCCTGGTTGCAGCTTGTTGAGAGTGCAATTGCCAGTATTGAAAACAGTAGTGTTGTTGAAGAAAGAATCGATTTTTTCATCATTATTTTCATTGTTTTAAAAGTTAAAACATTAAGTCCGAAGTCATTTGTACAAATCCATGTATTCAAAAATTATTTTAACCGCTTCTTCTTTCATATCTCTATTCAATGATCTATTCAGGCGAACATTGTTCGTTAGGTTATAAACCT
>JAAYFQ010000032.1 GCA_012728165.1 Synergistaceae bacterium
CCCGAATAAAATAGATTAAGTAGCACCGTCTCTGCTGCATCATCTTTATTGTGTCCGAGGACTACAACATTGCAATCCATTTCGTTAGCCTTATCTGCTAAAATACCACGTCTAAGATTAGCGCATAGTCCGCAAGGAAAGCGTTCATTTCTTTCTTCTATTATTTTGTATGTGGGATGAAGAATAATTTCAAGAGGGATATTGAGTTCATTCATAAAACTTTTTATTCTGGCAACTTCCATTTTTCCATTTGAATGGTCTATCAAGCATGCGGCAAGCTTGAATTTCACAGGATTTCTCTTTCTGAAATATGCAAGTGCAAGTGACAGCACTAGACTATCCTTACCTCCCGAAAGTCCAATCATGACGCTGTCTCCCGGCAGTATCATGTTATAATCTCTCACAGCTTTGTTCGTAAGTCTCAATATTTTTTTAGATAGCGAATACGTTTCTTCAAAATCTTTCAAGGGTATCCTCCTTGCATATTTTCTTTCTTTTGTCTATCCTATCATGTGTGGAGGCTTGACATGAAAAAAATTAATATAATTCTTGCCGATGGTAGTCGTCTTTTTGCGAATGCATTAAAAACCATATTAAGCGAAGAGCAAGATTTCAATGTAGTTTCGGACGTTTATTGTGGCATTGAGGCCATTCGTAATGTACAGGTTTTGCGTCCCGATATTTTAGTTCTCGGTCAAGTACTTCCCGACATAACAATGTTTCAAGTTGTGCGGGAAATCTACCGTGATATAAAGAGTATAAGGTTTTTGTTTATTGTTAAGGATGGGAATTCAGAACTTCTCAAGTTTCTTAGCGAAGTTCAGACTATTGGAGTTATTAGACATAATACTGATGTGAGCGAGCTTATTGTTGCATTACGTTCAATTGCAAAGGGTGAACGTTATATAAGTAAGGATGTACTTAATGATTTACGTTATGTTCCAGAGGAGCCAGACGGAAAAGATTTGCTTAGAGAGATTACTCCGCGTGAACGTGAGGTTCTCTATTGGCTCTCTCAAGGACAAAATAACAGAGAGATCGCTGCTACAATGATTTTGTCTGAAAAAACTATAAAAAATCATATAACGCATTTGTTAAAGAAATTGAAAGTTGCTGATCGTACTAAAGCGGCTGCAATCGCTTGGGCAGAGGGGTTGCCTTTGATTCCAGAAGAATTTTTCTTTCCATCTGGAGGAAGGTAAAACTTAGTTTTTGATAGCTGTTTAATATTGAGTGTTTGCAGTTAGAACTGAACTATAATTGTATTTAAAGCAGATACAATCCTATCTGTGACTCTTTTAAATCGGGGGTTGAGGATTGACAGTAAGAAAAAGTTTTTCGCTATTTGTTTCAATAGTTGTTGTTTCTATAATTGGAGTTCTATTTTCCAGTATTGACTCATCAACATTTGCTTTATTAAAACAAGCTAACAAGTTGTTGCTGTTTTGTGCAGCGGCACTTGTTCTTGTGGTTTGGTTTTTAGATGCTCTAAAATTTGTCTGTCTTGCAAGATCAGCAGGAGAAAGATTAACACTAAAACAAACCATTCCCGTCGTTATGATAAATTATTTTGGTTCCGCAATAACTCCTATGCAGAGCGGTGGCGGACCATTTCAGGTTTATCTTCTGTATAAAAAGGGTGTTTCTGTTGGCAAAGCAGTTGCGATAACACTTGTTAGAACGTTGCAAGTCATTTTTCTACTCGCTCTAATAGTTCCTTTTTCACTACTTGCTGAGCCTGAGTTTTTGGGTAAACATGTTATTTTACAATGGTTTGTACTATATGTTTTGATTTTTATATCATGTATTGGAACTTTGTTGTGTATCAGCTTTGTTCGCCCACAATGGATAAAGCGCTGGAGTAATTGGCTTATTGTAAAGCTAAATAAATTAGGTATTATAAGGCCCAAAGGCATACTAAAAGCGGCACGCCGCGTCAATAAAGAAATTGATTGCTACAGTACTAATATTCGACTTTTCTTTTCTACAGGTAAGAAATGGTTTGCCGTTTCCTTATTCGTAGCAATTTTGCATTTACTTGTCTATATGTCTATAATGCCCTGTTTGATTTTAGCGATGGGTTTTGACGTAAAGATTATGCAGTGCATTTTAGCTGAATCTCTATTTTTGTTCCTTCTTTATTTTGTTCCTACTCCCGGAAGTAGTGGTGCAGCAGAGGGTGGAGCTGCTGCAGTTTTCGCACTTTTTGTTCCATGGAGCCTTGCAGGCGTATTGGCTATAACATGGAGAGTTATTTCGGAATATTCCGGAGTGGTTCTAGGGACTTTTATAGTAATTAAACAGTTCGGTTGGGGTGGAGCTGATGAGCTTCTTAGAGAAGAGAAAGCGAAGTTGAAAAATGAATGTGCAAAAGAATAATTACGGACATATGTTTTTTAAGTGCAGAGGTCTTTTTTGGGGAGTATTTACTGCAGGAGCTTTAATTTTTCCTGCGAATTTTAATTTAAATCGACTTATTTTGGGTTTTTTATTTCTTATTGTCGGACAAATAGTACGTTTTTGGGCGGCAGGATATATTCCTAATTACAGAACAGGAGTTATTGGAGCTCCCGAGTTGGTTGTGTGGGGGCCTTATAAGTGGGTTCGCAATCCTCTTTATCTAGGCAATTTTGTCATGGGAGTTGGTTGGGCTAGTATGTTGGGTTGGACATTAGTAATTGCTTTTGCCGTAGCATTTCTTGTTCTTTATCTTTTGGCTGTTATTCCAGCAGAGGAAAAGTTTCTTGAATCAAAATTTGGAGAAGATTATCTTGAATATAAAAAGAATGTTTCTTCATTAATTCCTTCAACATGGAAGCCGTTTATAAAAGAAAATGCTCAGGAGCCTTCTTTTAATGGAAAAGAGTCTTGGAACTGCGAGAAGTATTCATTATGGATGAATGTTTTTATCACTATGGCTGTGGGACTTAAGCTATATTTTATTAAATAATTTTGTATTTTATTATCTCTTTTTTTTTGTTTATAGGAGAAAAAATTTTAAGATTATCAAGGTTTATAATCATGCCATCTTGTCCTGCGACAACTCTTGTTTGAGCTGTGGAGAGTGTTTTTGCAAGTTTTTCTGGGCCGTTGTTGATAAGTTTTACTCCCATGTGTGATATTGTCACAAGTTTAGGATGTAACTCTTTTAATAAATCGATATCATCTTGAATAGACATGTGTTCAGACTTGGGGTTTCTTTCTAAAAATGTAGTATTTATAGAAATATAGTCACAGTTTTCGTATCTCTTCGCAAAAGACGACATTAACCTTGTATCACTTATAATTCCCCATGAACGTAACCCTTTTTTTCTTAGAATATAACCAAAACAGTCAACATCATGATGGACGTGCATTACTGCTTCTACTGTTACTCCATTTTCTAGTTCTGTAATTAATCCATCACATGCTTTTTGTATTTTTCCGACTTTTTGTGCGCAATAATCCAAGAACACAGGATCGGGCGCTTCTATTGCGTCTTTAGGCAATATAATTGTTCCCTGTTTTTGAAATCCACCTTCGGTCATTGCCTCTGCTAAGACGTTGATATCTGTACTGTGATCAAGGTGTTTGTGAGTCAGAAGGATTACTCTTACGCTGTCCGCTTCAATGTCTGGGGTGGCGTTGCAAATGTGATATAGGCTTCCAGGACCGGGGTCTATTACTCCGTTTAATCCTCCATAGGAGAACCAAATTCCTCCGGTCCATCTCATCTGACGAATCATGCAATAACGTGCTCCCCCAGTGCCGAGGTATCTCACAAAGTTTTGTGGATAAGAAAAAGTGCTCCGCATTTATATTCTTCCTCCGAGAAGATTATCATTCTATCTTTTCTTTATTTTATGGCTAATCCTTATATTAAATCGATTTTCTATTTTACCACCTGTAAAGTGAGGCATTTTTTTTAAGTGTGTTTCTTCGTATCTTGTAATCAGGAAGATACTCTGCAACTTTTGCCCAGAATTCTTGTGAGTGGTTCATTTCTTTTAGGTGACAAAGTTCGTGTACTACAACATATTCAAGTAGTTCTGGAGGAACAAGAGCAAGTCGTGTGGAGAACGTTATATTGTTCTTGCAAGAACAGCTTCCCCACATGGTTTTAACATTCTTTACGTTTATTCTAAGAGGTTGTACTCCAATTGTTTTCGTCCAATAGGGAAGAATTTTGTTTAATTCCGCATAAAGTGAGCGAGCATACCACTTCTCAAATAAATCATAAGCAAGTGGTATTGCATTTTTTGATAAAAAGAAGGAGTTCCCTATAAGTTCGAGTGGATGTATTGAATCATCTTTTTTATATTTAAGAGTATATGGAAATCCACTGAATAAAAAAGTTTCTCCCTCTTTGTAAGAATGTTTTTCTGTTTGTAGAAAATTTTTCTCAATGCGAGCTATTATCTTATTCATATGTGTTTCATTTTTTAGAGCGTTATTCAGCATTTTATGAGTAAATTGAGAAGGGTATGCAATATAATAAATACCAGTAGAATCTATACCTACAGATATGCGTTTTCTTCTAGTATTTGGGCGCATTTCGAATTCCTTTTCGTTTATTTTTATCGTATTTATCACGTGTATTCCTCCATATTATTACAAGGTATACTATATCAGCAATAATGAAATATTTATTTGAATATGATTAAAATGGAGTTGAATACAGTGGCTAAATTAATTAATAAATACATTCCAAATAGAAGCGAATTTCTTCCCGTAAGTAGAGCCGATATGGATGTAAAAGGTTGGGATGAACTAGACTTTCTACTTATTTCTGGAGATGCGTACGTAGACCATCCTAGCTTTGGGCATGCGATAATATCTCGTTGTTTGTCGATTAGAGGATATCGTGTTGGAATCATTGCGCAGCCGGATTGGAGAAGTACCGAAGATTTTGCGAAGATGGGGAAGCCTAGGCTTGGAGTAATGGTTGCAGCCGGCAATCTTGATTCGATGCTTAATCACTACACAGCCTCTGGTAAGAAGCGTCGTGACGATAATTATTCACCGGGTGGCAAGGCTGGTTTGCGCCCAGATAGAGCAACTGTTGTTTACTGTAACAGGGTCAGAGAATTGTGGAAAGATATTCCTCTCATTATTGGTGGAATTGAAGCGAGTTTAAGACGCATTGCTCACTATGACTACTGGAGCGATAGCGTAAGGCGGTCGATACTTGCTGATAGTCGAGCAGACCTTCTTGTTTTTGGCATGGGTGAACGAGCTGTTGCTGATATAGCTAGAGCACTTGCCGAAGGTCAATCTGTCGGTGCATTACGCAGAATAGACGGCACATGCTGGAAAACTCATAATTCTGAGAATGCTAATGATGCTGTAGTTTTGCCCTCTTATGATGAGGTTGTTGCGGATAAAAAAGTTTTTGCTGAAGCATTTAGAAAATTTTATTTGGAACAGAACAGTTTTAGTGGAAAGCGCTTAATTCAGGATCAAGGTGCATGGCATGTTGTTCAAAACAAACCGGCGAGTCCTCTTACTGAGGGGGAGCTTGATGCTATTTATGCATATCCTTATACACGCACATGGCATCCTGATTACAATAAGCTTGGAGGAGTTCCTGCTCTGGCTGAAGTTGAACTAAGCATAACAAGCCACAGGGGTTGCTTTGGAGAGTGTTCTTTTTGCGCGTTAACTTCTCATCAGGGAAGGATAATACAACGTCGAAGTGACGGTTCTATGATAGCCGAGGCAAAAAAACTAAGGCGATTGCCTAATTTTAAAGGATATATAAACGATGTTGGAGGACCAACTGCCAATTTTATGTCTGTAGCCTGTTCTGAACAAAAAAAACGTGGAGTTTGTATTGGAAAATCCTGTCTTTTTCCGGAACCGTGTAGAAAGTTGGAGCCGGATCATTCAAACTACATATCTCTTTTACGTAAACTTCGTGAACTTCCGGGAATTAAGAAAGTTTTCATACGTTCGGGACTTCGTTATGATTACATTTTGACTGATAAAAATCAGGAATTTCTCGAAGAACTTTGCCGTTATCACATTAGTGGCCAATTAAAAATTGCTCCTGAGCACGTTAGTGAAGAAGTTTTAAAGTATATGAAAAAGCCATCAGAGAAAGTTACAACAGAGTTTATAGAGAAATATCGTGCAATGAATGAAAAACTTGGTATGAATCAATTTCTTGTGCCTTACTTTATGTCTTCTCATCCAGGATCAACGTTAAAGGATGCGCTTGAGCTCGCGTTGTATATTAAAAATAGTGGAATGAGACCTGAACAAGTTCAAGATTTTACACCTACGCCGGGTTCTATCTCAACTTGCATGTATTATACAGAGATAGATCCTATGACTGGTGAAGGTGTCTATGTGCCGAAAAGTTTTGAAGAACGCAAGATGCAAAGAGCACTGCTTCAGTATTGGATGCCGGAGAATTATGACACAGTGCGTAAAGCACTTGAAAAACTAGAGCGTACAGATTTAATTGGAAATGAGCCAAAATGCTTAGTTTATAAGAAGGATAAATACGTAAAGAAACAAAGTTTTCACTAGACAAGAAGTAACGAACGATATAAAATTCTTGCAGTAGTTAAAGAAATGTATTATTTAGGAGGATATCTCGAATGAAAAAATTAACAGTACTTATTTTAGCTGTTTTGGCAATTCTTTCTTTTTCCGTAATGTCATTTGCGGCGGAAGAAAAAGTTGGCTTTGTTGATGATATGGCAGTTCTTCAGCAATCAGCAAAGTTCAAACAAGCACAGACGCAACTTGAGGCAATAAGCAAAAAAAAGTCAGAAACAGCTAAGCTTGCTTTTGATAAAGAAACAGACGAAAAGAAAAAAGCTCAGATAGTTCAGAATCTCCAGCTTGACTTGCGTAATGAAGAAGGAAAGCTAATGAATCCCGTACTTAAAGAGTTAAATGACACAATTTCAACTGTCGCAAAAGCAAAGGGCGTCACAATTGTCCTTAACAAAGCTCTTGTTTATTATGGTGGAATTGACATAACACAGGATGTAATAACAGCTTTAAAGAGATAATCCTTCCTAATCGTTATGCGCCGTTCCGTTAAGACGGAATGGCGTTTTTTGCTTTATTCAGACAGGGTGGTTAAAATGATATATTTTTGGATGTGTCTTGGATATTTAGCTGGTTCATGTCCGACAGGTTTTTTGATTACAAAAATGTTAAGAGATATTGACATAAGGACTTTTGGCTCTGGAAACATAGGAGCTACTAATGCTGGAAGGCTTCTAGGCAAAAATTGGGCTTTTACAATAGCAGCCTTTGATATGCTCAAAGGCGGTGTTATTGTCTTAGTTGCATCACATTTTACAGATAGTCATTTAGTTTTAGCTGCAACAGGAGTTTCTTCTGTAATTGGACACGACTATCCTATTTGGCTAAGATTCAAAGGTGGTAAGGGAGTAGCCACGACTTTTGGAGTTTTTGGTTTTTTTGACTTCTTTAATCCATGGCCGGCACTTATAGGTGGCTGTGCATGGTATTTTATTATGAAAAAATCAAAGTATGTATCAGTAGCTTCAATGTTCGCTCTTTTTATAGCAACACTTCTAATGCCTTTATTCGGCATGCCTCGTCAATATTATTTCGCCGGTTATTTCTTGTCTCTGCTTGCCATATGGCGTCACAGTACAAATATCGTTAACATTAAAAAAGGCATTGAAGACAAAGTGTCTCAAAATGAGAACAACAACACAAAATAAAAATCTTATGTTTTCTGTAGTTTTGTTTAGTTTGATAGAATTTTAGGCATTTTCACATTAAAATCAGCCTCTATAGCATGTTGACTTATACTGACCAATAATTTATAATCGAGTATAATAAAAGTTCGTATTATGTTAGCATTAAAAGAAATGGAGTGTCGTGAATGTCAGTCAGTCTCACAAAAATCATTGAAGAGTATATCGACAACCTTTTGGAAGAAAACGGTGGAGATGCAGTATCGTTAAGACGTAAAGATCTAGCTGAACGTTTTGGATGTGTCCCAAGCCAGATAAATTATGTATTAAGAAGTCGCTTTGCACCGGAAAACGGTTTTTTGGTTGAGAGTCAAAGAGGCGGACATGGTTATATAAGAATACTCCAGCTATCATTTAATAATTGTGATGAAGAAATTGAGCATTTGTCCGAGTTAGTAGGAAGTGCTATAACTGAACAAGAAGCGCGCCGACTACTAGTTAATCTTCAGAACAGAGATCTGATTTCTCCTCGTGAAAGGCTAATTATAGAAATATCTATGAGAAATCAGGAGGACAACGGACGAACTTTGTTTGATGTCTCCCCTTACAGAAGGGATATTATGCGAGCAGACTTGCTAAAAAAATTACTTACTGGTCTTGCTCTTGGATGAGGTGATTTCTATGTTATGTGAACGTTGTGGAAAAGGTGTTGCAGAAGTTCATCTTGTAAAAATATTCAATGGACGCAGATATGAAGAACATCTCTGCAGAAGTTGTGCTAAAGAAGTCGTACCTTCTCAAGGTGCGAGTGGGTCTTTAAGAATGTTCTTTTCTCCAGAAACACTGGCACAGATGCAGGAAGTTCTCAAAAGCCTCCTACTTCCTATGATGACCGAACTTTATGGAGAAACAGGCGATGACTTCCCCTGTCCTCACTGTGGAAAAATAATTCCAAGTGAGTTTTTTGATGATTTAGAAAGTATGATTTCAGAAGAATCCGTACAGGATGATATTTTTACTGAGCCTGTATCTGAAAAAGATAAACTCGATTTACAGATGAAAAATGCTGTACAAGATGAAAACTATGAACTTGCTGCGAAAATTCGCGATAGACTTATCGAACTTAAAAAAAGTAGTTAATGACTAGAATAAGGGGCGTGTAACCTTTTATGTTGCATAATTTTACAGAGCGGGGCAAAAAAGTTTTTCAAGTTGCTCATAGAGAAGCTTTGCGTCTTGGACATGACGCGCTAGGAACTGAACACATACTGCTTGGTCTTCTTGATGACAGTGATGGTGTTGTTCCTCATATATTAGCAGCCTTTAACTTAAACACTCAATCGCTAATTAGTGAATTTAAAAAAATAATAGGCAGGAATATCTCTCCTAAGACTTTCATCGACATTCCGACTGATCCGAAAGCTAAATTAGTCATCGAACTTTCAGCTCAGGAAGCGAGAATGATGGAGTCAACTTATATTGGCACAGAACATATCCTTCTTGGCTTGTTGGCAGAAGGAGAGGGTAAGGCTGCAAAGTTTCTTGCATCTCACGGAGTTACTATTGAGCAGTGCCGTTTTGCGGTAAGAGAAATTGTTGGTGGAGTCACTCCTGAGAACATTGAGCCGCCGCGTCATGTTTTGGGATTGAATATCAAAAAACCTCTAAAGGTAAATCTATCGAAAACGCCTACTCTTGATGAGGTTGGAATAGATCTTTCCAATATGGCGAAAAATGGTGAATTAGATCCAGTAATAGGCAGAGACAAAGAGATACAGAGAGTTGTGCAAATTCTGTCACGTCGCACAAAGAACAATCCTGTGCTTATTGGAGAACCAGGTGTTGGCAAAACGGCTGTCGCAGAAGCTTTGGCACAGAGAATTCTTTCTGGCGATATTCCTGTAATATTAAAGGACAAGAGAGTTGTGCAGCTAAATGTAGCAAATCTTGTTGCTGGCACAAAGTATAGAGGCGAGTTTGAAGAGCGAATGCGTAAGCTTGTCAAAGAAGTTCGTGATGACAAGAAAACGATTTTGTTTATTGATGAAATACATACACTTGTTGGTGCCGGTGGTGCCGAAGGTGCCGTTGATGCCGCAAATATTCTTAAACCTAGTTTGGCACGAGGCGAATTCCAGGTAATAGGGGCTACAACAATAAACGAATATCGCAAATATATAGAAAAAGATGCTGCTCTTGAAAGGCGCTTTCAGCCCGTTCAAGTAGAGGAGCCTTCGGAAGAGGATACAGTTCTCATTCTTAAAGGGCTTAGAGAAAATTACGAAACACATCATAACGTTCGTATCAAAGATGAAGCTCTCGTTGCAGCTGCGAAACTTTCAAAGCGCTATATAACAGACAGATTTTTGCCAGACAAGGCCATAGACCTTATAGATGAAGCCTCTGCCAGAGCAAGAATACTTGCGCTTGAAATTCCAGAAGATATAAAAAACCTTGAGAAAAGTGTCGAAGATACTCGGAACGAAAAAGAATCTGCTGCAACTGCACAGGAATTTGAAAAGGCTGCAGATCTTCGTGATGAAGAAAGAAGATTAATTGATCAAGTTAAAATTTTGCACAAGACATGGGAAGAGGAGCGTAATCAATTTGCTCCTGATATAACTGCTGACGATATAGCATCAATCGTTTCTGAGTCAACAGGGATTCCGGTGACTCAGCTCACAGAAGCAGAGAGTCAAAGACTGCTTCGAATGGAAGAAGAAATATCTAAGAGACTCATTGGTCAAGATGAAGCCCTGAAATCCGTTTCAATGGCTATTAGAAGAGCAAGAAGCGGAATGAAGGATCCTAAACGACCTGTTGGGAGCTTTCTCTTTCTTGGCCCCACAGGGGTTGGGAAGACTCAGCTTGCAAGGTCTCTTGCAGAATTTTTATTCGGAAGCGATGAAGCTTTAATCAGAATAGACATGAGTGAATATATGGAACGGCATG
Source organism: Synergistaceae bacterium (assembly GCA_012728165.1). Classification (GTDB taxonomy): domain Bacteria; phylum Synergistota; class Synergistia; order Synergistales; family Synergistaceae; genus JAAYFL01. Next base: position 10,620 of record JAAYFQ010000032.1, read on the forward strand.
AAGCTGCTAAGTTGATAGGAGCTCCACCTGGATATGTTGGATTTGAAGATGGTGGCAAGTTAACAGAGGCTATAAGACGTAGACCTTATTCTGTTGTTCTTTTTGATGAAATAGAAAAAGCACATCCTGACGTTTTTAACGTTTTGTTGCAGTTACTTGACGACGGGCGCCTTACTGACGGACAAGGACATCTAACAGACTTTAGAAATGCCGTTATTATTATGACGAGCAATGTAGGAGTAAGTGAGATAAGTAAAGGATCAGGACTTGGGTTCGCAGGCAGTGGAATTGATAAAACAAATGATAAAAGAGCTAAGGATACTATTACGGCAGCAGTCAAAAAAGTCTTCCGTCCCGAATTCATCAATAGAATAGATGAACTTTTGATTTTTAAATATTTGAACAAAGAAAACCTTTTGCGTATTGTCAATGTCATGCTGAAAGAGGTCAAAAATAGAACTTCAGAAAGAGGCATAGAGTTGAAACTTTCTAAGGGAGCAGCAGAATTATTGTTGGAAAAAGGATACGATCCAAAGTATGGAGCACGTCCTTTGCGCAGAGCGATACAGAAAATGGTAGAAGATCCACTTTCAAATCAAATGCTTGAAGGTTTGATTGTTGATGGAGACAAGGTTTCAGTTACTGTTAACAAAAAAGGTGAGATGAAGTTTAAAACTTCGAAA
>JAAYFQ010000033.1 GCA_012728165.1 Synergistaceae bacterium
AACAGGAAACTTCTTATCTACTATTGCTAAGGCATCTTCAAATTCCAAAGGCTTACTATAGAAATAGCCTTGAATGGCATCACAGTCAAAGGCGGCAAGGTATTCCACTTGAGCTTCTTCTTCCACTCCCTCAGCTATGACTTTTAACCCTGCTTTATGTGCCATTGAAATGATATCGGGTATTATCAGAATCTCTTTTTTATCCGTGAGGATATTGTCTATGAAACGCTTATCTATCTTGATACTACTTATATTCAATTCACGAAGTCTAGACAATGAAGAGTAACCTGTTCCAAAGTCATCAATGGAAACCTGAATCCCTTTATCTCTTAAGAACCCAATTTGTTTATTTATGACTTTAAAGTCTTCCCAAAAAACTGACTCTGTTATTTCAAATACAAGATTTTCGTATTCTATTCCAGTTTTTTGTATTAACAAGCTAATGTCGTCTATAAAATCAGACCTGATAATATCAGATCCAGAAATATTAATCGCTACTCTAATACCTTCACAAGATTTCTCTTTTAGACTCTTAATGAATATAGACATCTTTTTAAAAATAAGTTCTGTCAGAGGGGTTATCAGCCTTTTTCTCTCCGCTATTTCGATAAACTCCAGAGGAAAGATATCTCCGAGAGTTTTCGACTTCATTCTTGCGAGTGTCTCAAAACCGCAGATTGTGCCAGAAGTGAGGTCAACTTGGGGTTGAAAAACAGTCCGTATTATTTCCTCACTCTCGGCATTAATCGCTTGAAGAATCTCTTGTTCAATAATATTTTCTCTTTCGATAACACTTTCCATCTCTGAATTGAAATACTGATAACTTATATAATTTTCCTTTTTGACTCTATTCAATGCAATCAAAGCTTTTTTTAGAATATGCTCTGGGTCATTATCATCATCAGAAAATTCAACAATGCCTATTTCTAGTGGCATATAAGAGTTTACTTTTTCGAACAAAGCGCCCTTGAAGAACTCGAGCAATTCAGGAAATCTTTGTCTTTGTTTTTCTTTTATGTCAATTGCATCAGTGTATATTACGAGACGTTCATCTGAGATTTTGAATATTATACAGCTCTCTTCAAAACGTTCCTTTATTTTAAAAACAAGCTCTGTAAATACACTCTCAGCATAATCTTGTCCGTAAGAAAGTGAAAGATTGGTCACAATGCTGAAATTAAGTAAAAAGATAGTTCCTGCTTTTTTATCTTGGTTAAGGATATTTTTTAGGAAATAATTGAGAGATTCTTGATTTGGTAGTCCAGTCTTCTTATCATAGTAAGCAAGCTTCATATAGTTTCTGCTGTTTCTGAATATTATTAACATTATCAAGGATATTGCTAGCAACCCTATCATTAGCGCGAAAAAGCTCCCCTTTAATTCTTCCGCCACTGCATAAGCAGCTTCTTTGCCCTTTCTACTTACTAGGAGAGTTCCCACATATTCATTCTCATGAAATAATGGGATAAATGAGTTGTATAAAACATTATCTCTCTTTCCAGAGATGGAACTAGCTTCTTTTCTATTTTTTACTGACATTATAGTTTCTTTGTCGTGAAGCTTTTTACCTACCATTTCGGGTTTTGTGCTTGCTGTAACGATAAGATTTTTATCGATAAAACTGAACTCGTCTATCGATCCATCTTTATTAAGCTTTTCAATTATTGTTTTAAGATCAAAGCTGTTTAAGAAATTTTTTATGTCCTTAGCCATAATTCCTATCTGTACGAATGCTCCGCTCGGATTCCTGTAATATCCATATTTATAATATAATCCAGAAATAGTATCGGCTCTTATTTCTTCAATCGCGAATTCCTGGCCGCTTTTCATAAAAGCATACACAGGATGATTTTCTGGTGCGTTCCATCCAACGTAACTATCTATGTTTGAGTAAGTTATTCTCCCGTTTTTATCGAACACAGATATCTGATCAACTTGCAAAGAATTGGCTAGATTTTTAATAATTTTATTTGTAAATTCTTTTTCAATCAGCATAACGGTATTTCCCGCAGAAATTAATTTATTATCAAGAAGGCTGTTAATTATTTTTTCTGCCTCTACTGATTTTTGTAGAATATTAGAATAAATTCTTGCTCTATCAACTGCGTTTTCTTTAAAACGTTCATAGTTATTTTCGACTTTACGATTAACTCTTGTGTAAAGTAGCAATGAATAGACTAGGGACAAGATTAAAAAGGGAACAAGAAAGATCCATACATTAATAGATTTGAGATTTCCTCTACTATTCATAGCGGTTGTCCCCTCCTTCAATATTTCACACATTGTGTCTCTTTATATAGAAGAAACAG
>JAAYFQ010000199.1 GCA_012728165.1 Synergistaceae bacterium
CATAAGCTCCTATCGGATTCTGGCGGGGTCCATAAACGTTGAAAAATCTAAAACCTACAGTAGGAACTTTAAAAGCATTCCAAGCTTCAAGAGCAAGCTTTTCATTCGTTACCTTGCTCTCTCCGTATGGCGAAAGAGGATTGGGAGTTTCATCTTCTTTACGCAAGCCCTCTTCTCTATTGCCATAAACGGCTGCGGAGCTTGCGTAAAAAATAGGAATACGGCTATCTACAAGCTCAAGCAAAATATTATCAAAAGCGGCAACATTTATTCTAAAACACTCTTCCGGTTTTTCTATAGAAAGGGGCACGGAAACCATTGCGGCAAAATGGAAAATAGCATCCTTACCTTGAACAAGTTTATTTATTAAGTTTTTATCTTCGATGTCACCAGTAACAAAAGTAAGAGATTCATTGTCCTCAAGATGTTTTAAATTATCAGAAGAACCTGTCGACAAGTTGTCTAACACTGTAACTTGCCAACCATTTTCGATTAAGCAGTCTGTCATATGAGAGCCGATAAAACCCGCTCCGCCCGTGACCAGTGCAGATTTTGTTTTTTCTGTCATTTGAATGTCCCCCTAATAAGCTCTCTAACCATATTAGTATTATATATCACAAAACAACTGTTACGAAACTCTTAAACGGTTGGTCTTATATTAAGCTTAGAAAAATCCTGTATAATATTAGAAGCTTTAAAATAAATGAGTATGACAAAATGACTTTTATTATATACAAGGTAGTCGGAAGCTTAATAGCCCCGCCCGGAATCTTTTTCTTGGCACTCCTTTTTTGCACTGTATTAGCTTGGAGAAAACCTCGCAAATACTTCTTAACATTACTTCTTTTATTTTTTGCATTTACTTTGTATTTTATTAGTACTCCGTATGGAGCATCGAAAGTCACAGGACCTCTCGAAGATATGTATTCTCCAAATCTTCCACTCGAGGGAACTAAATGCGCAATACTCGTCCTCTCTGGTGGTTCAACTTCTGATAATGAAGGAAATGTAGTGCAACCTGGAGCGCTTTCCATAGAACGTGTTTTTAGTGCTGTAAAGGTAGCAAAAAGAATAGATGCTCCAATAATATTTTCTGGTGGGAACGTCTACGGAACAGACCAAGAGTCAGAAGCTCAAATAATGGCAGATTGTGCAAGAGAAATGGAATATAGTGGCGAAATAATACTTGAAGAAAAGTCTCGAACTACAAAAGAAAATCTACTTTATGTTTCTGATTTGTTAAAACCCTCTAATTTTGAATCATTCTCCGACAGCAATTTTTCCTCTTCTGAGCAACCGCGTTCTCTAATTTTGGTAACTAACGCATTTCATATGCGAAGGTCAATTTTAGCAGCCGAAAAACACATTCCAACAATAAAAATATTTCCATTTCCCTCTGGAAGGTTAACAGAACCAGTGTACAAAGGATTTCATCACTTACTAGCCGATGGGAATTCACTAATGTCTTCATGTCTTGGAATAAAAGAATGGATAGGTATTGCTCTGTATAAGATACGCTAGAGAACAAGTTGCATAAAGAGTAGCAAATTAGACGATGACACAATATGTGTGTTGGTTATTCGACGAAAGGATTGATATCAAATGAAATATTTGTATAAAATATTTGTTACATCAATAGCAATCTCACTTTTGCTAACGGGAATCGTATCTGCAGGAGAACAGAATTCAGATCGAGACGGAGTACAAACCATAGGCACGGCAACTCGTGAAGTAGAACCCGATACAGCTTTTATCAATATGGCTGTTGAGACAAAAGCAGAAACAGCTAATGCGGCAAAAACAGCCAACGCTAAGGTTATGAAAGCTATTATGAAAAACCTCAAAAGCTTCGGGATCAAAGAAAAGAATATAAAAACAACAGGTTATAGTTTGAGCCAGCACTACAAGCAAGATGGCAAAAATAGAAGCATACCTGCAGGATACATTCTTGTGCACAATCTCAACGTAAAAGTTGAAGACATAAACAAAACAGGCTCTGCTATAGACACAATGCTTATCGCTGGTGCAAATCAATTCAACGGCGTTGTTTTCACAATAAGCAACCGTGAGAAAATAGAGAGAGATCTGCTTATAGAAGCCACAAAAAATGCAAAAGAAAAAGCAGAAATAGTTGCCATAGCCGGCGGACGTCAACTTGGAAAGTTGCTCCGCGCAAGTGTTGGTTCAGTCGGTGGCAGATTTGAGAACAATGTCAGGGACACGGGAATGCTAAAATCATTTACTGCAGCTGAGCTATCTCCTGCAACACAAATCACAGCAGGAACATTATCGATCAGCGCGACAGTAGACGCTACTTTTGAATTAAAGTAAGAACAATAGCATAGAAGTTATATATTTTAGTAAAGCAACTTATATAAGGAGCAATTAAAGGGATTTTATAATTTAAGAGACAAGTATTAATCTGCTGGTCATTTCGCAAAAGACCTGTTTTGCTTAAACTATAAAAACAATAATTTTGATTTTTAAATTACAGACTTGAGAGTGTTTTAAACTCTCAAGTCTGTTTAATCTATAGTAAATAACCGCAAGCTATTATAAGTACGGGTTTTCGGCTAAGTGTTTACTTTGTTTTGTAAATATTTATACCACTATTTGATTACCGGTTTTAATTTATTCCTGATTTTTCGAATTCTAGCACTAACCGCCTGCTGTGTAATATTAAGAAGAGCAGCAAGTTCTTTCTGAGTAAAACCTTCTAGCAAAGCCTGAGTCAAATCAAGCTCAGATTTAGAAAGCGTTCTTTCTAGCAGTTCTCGTAGTTCGCTTTCACTACGCTGTATTGCGCTTTTGTTATCTGCTAATGTTCCTTCTATTTTTTCTAGCCCGACTTCCGCTGCCCTCTTGCCGCCCCGTATCCTTTTTGCTGCTGCACGGACATACCCTGGCAATCGGTTCTTGAGAAAATAGGGTAACCATTTCATATCCTTACACTTTGGAATCAGAATTAACAAGGCGAGATAGCCTTCCTGAATAAGATCTTCATAATCTGCTCCTCTACCCTGATAACGATAAGCTGTAACTTTTACAAGAGGAGTGTACATTAGAACAAGTCCGTCCAAAGTGTTTTTTGCTGTAATAGAAATTATTTTACTATTCAATTTTTATACTTATGCTCCTATTTCAAGGTGAACAAAACCACGTTTTCTGTAAGTAATTGCCTTACTAAATCCTGTTGCTACTGCAATTTCGCGAAAACCTCCCTGCTCTGAACTAATAACTCTAACATCAGCTGCCTGTCCTAACTTGTGCTTGCTGTCTATGACTCCTCCAACTTCTCTGTTATGAGAAACACATCTAAAGCCACTATTTATTATAATAGGCTTGCCCCACTTTAGCCTTAATAATTCTAGTTTGCTAACAAGTAGCGGATTAAGCAAAACTCTATGACAGCATGGGCATTGAAACTCGATTAAATTAAAATGCTCTGTTATTTGAAAATCATTTATTCTTTTTGTCACGCTTTATCACCTCAAACAGACCTACGTGCAAAAGAATAATTTCCAGAACACGCCTTATCTTCTGCAGCAACGACTTCTCCATACCTAACCTCCTTTGCCTCTAAAACAGCTCCAAGGTGGACAACCGCACGTGTTAATTCTTCCA
>JAAYFQ010000200.1 GCA_012728165.1 Synergistaceae bacterium
TTCATAGACAACCTTTGCACTCTTCTTGCTGCCTTAGGCTTTAGAGTTCTTGAGCCTGTTGCAACACCAAAACTGATCAATAATAAGAAGCAAGAACTGTTCTTAAAATCCAGCTCTTTTGACGGTCGAGGATATGTCACTGAATCCAACGAGTTCATACTTCAGAAAGGAAGCAAGATCAATCGCATCGAAGCAAGATCATGTCCGGCTCAAGCCCACAGGTTAAGAGAAAACCACACAAGGAATGGAAAAGTTATCGATTCTGTTACAACGGATGATATTGTTTTCAAGAGCTCTTCCATGGCTGCCTCGTTTCTCTCTGGATACAGCATCAGCGGACCGGAGAAATGGAAGAACAGCGATGGTCTCTCATTGAAGGACATCCAAAAATGAATGAGTTTAGGATCTTTCAGGCTGTTTGCACGATTTGACACGATTCTACACGATTGACACGATTCCCAAGACAATCGTGTCAGGCATCCTCGCACAGAAGAGAGACAAGGAAAGTTCAGCCGCGCCACATATCTGTCATTGCTTAGGTTAATCCTTTATGCTGCATTAGATAGCGCAGATAAAGCAAAGACCCGCCTTGTATCAGGCGAGTCTTCTTGTAAGTTCTATGAGTTAATTTACGATACACAAAAGAACTATGTATGCTGATGTTGCATCAAATTTTTGTTTGTTACTTTAATTTTCTTAAGTAACAGGATTGTTATGTCCCCTTGCTCCTTCTGTTACTTTACTACAAAACAGGTTACAAACAAATGTAATTAATGGTTTGTTAATTTTTCAATTCTGATATTTCCTCTCAGTAAATAAAAAAGCATTTTACCTCTGAAAATATTATTAAGTTTTTTGTGTTAAAATAGATAAAATTAATAGTAGGAAGTCAAACAATAATGAACAACAAGAAAAACCTAAATTTTATAAAACCATTTTGGTATAGCTAATAATTTTTGAGGAATTATTGAAAATTGAGATGAATAAGCTAGAAGTATTAAAGAGCAAGAATTAGAATATCTAATTAGCAAAGGAAGATTAAAACCAAAAAAAGCTGTTTAATTTGTTTGTAATACACTAAGCGATGGATACTTGGAAACAACAGTAATCAAAGAGTTAAAGCAGTTAATATATAAATCAAGGAGGGGTGTACTTAGTGTAAAAATAAAGATAATAAAATAAGGGATAAAAAAATAAATAAACTTTTATTTAGCTTTTCGATAATATTATTATTTTTTGCACTGTTGATTGATTTAAATAAAATTAATAGAAGCTGGCTTATCTTAGTTGAGAAGGAATATATTTATTATGTTTATGCTGCATTGGCAACAGTTTCAACAATTAGCATTACTGTGCTATCTTTAATCACTAATTTGTTAGGAAAAAAATATTTTGGCATCCCTATTAAAGAAATATTTAATTCTAAAAATGGTTTTTTAAAAATATCAAATTTTATTAAATTGGTTTTTTTATTAGATCTTTTTGCAACTTTATGTTTAGCAATTAAATATATAAATTGTGTAGTTTCTTTATTAATAATTATAATGTTATATGTCTTAAAGGTTAGTAATTATCTATGGAATTTGTCTGTTAATGATTCGAAATGTAAAAATGAAATTGAATTATATTTGGTAAAAAATGATTATTCAAACTTTGAAAACACAAAACAAAAA
>JAAYFQ010000201.1 GCA_012728165.1 Synergistaceae bacterium
CGTTTTCGTTTTTAGGTGACTCTTGGCCAAGAAGTGCGCCCAATGACAGGCCAATGTCTTCTTTTACTCCAATGCTAATGCCATCTACCGAAACAATTTTCTTTGATTTTTTTTCTTTAGCCATAAAAATTCTCCTTCTTTTGTTATTCTATAGTGGAGATTACAATTATAATGCTTATGTCGATTAAAGAAACGGAGTTGAAGAAATGTGTGAACTAGATATTTTTAAAGAAAATTTCTTTTCAACAATGATGATGCTGGGGAAAAATCCTGCGGGGAGCCTAACGGTTTTGCCTTCAGGGTCGCTTGTTTCAATGTCGGGATTGCCTTCTGAAGATGATAATTATGTTCTTTTCAATTCTTTAACAACTCAATGTGAAGTTAAAAAATCTCTGGATTTATTTAATAAGCAAAAGGTTCCTTTTGTTGCACCGGAATTTCCTGATTTAGGTGAACAGTTACCAAAAATGCTTGAATCTTTAGGTTTACATACAACGAATAACTATACAGCTATGTATTTAAGTGATAAAAACAAGACGTATGTATCTGACACAAGTTGCGTTGAAATAACAAGTCTTTCTGAAGCTGAAACATGGGCCATTGCTTCTTGGATGGGATTTGAAGGTAAAACACCAGTTTCCGAAAGTTACGTTGACTTCACCAAATACTTAATAAGCCGTCGAGAAAACAAATTATTTATTCTGAAAGATAAGGGCATTGCTGTATGTTCAGGCTTGCTATGTTATAGCAACAGAGCTTGCGGCCTCTATTCTTTTTCAACTCTCCCTGAGTACAGAAGGCGTGGCTTTGCAAAACTGCTGATGAATTCTATGGCTGCGGTCGCCTTTAGATCACATAATATTTTTGTTTTACTTGCCACAGAAGAGGGTGTGCCATTCTACGAAAATTTTGGCTTTCTTTCTCTTGCAAACATTCCTATAAGAACATTGAAAATTAAGGCGTGACTTACATGACGACCATTGAACAACTTATGAGGGATGTTCCTACGAGCTTTGTTATATGCGAGAAAACAGGCGCGACAAAAAACTTAGTATTAAAAGCTATAATGGATGGGGCAAAAGATTTTGATTCCATAAAAGAAACTGTTGATCTTTGTAATGATATAACTTGTCATAATAGGGTAGAGGCTTTGCTTAAAATGTATCTACCGATTTACGAAACTCTTTACGGAATCCATAAAGACAATCAGCACGACCAAAAGCTTCCGCAGACGCTTACATGTGATGCTAATTCCTGCAAACGTTGCAATTTAAATTGCAAAAAATAGTGCTTATGTGTTTCGAAAACAAAAAAGAAGAGGCTCTAAATGTGAATGAGCCTCTTCTTTTTTGTTTTTTATGAATAACTATTTGATCTTTCTTTATTTTGTCGAAGTTATTACATGTCCTTCGCTTTCCATATGAGTCTTTTAAGTGCTGCGATAAGCGGTGCAACTCTTTTGTCTGTTGCAGGTTTCTTGAGAGCGGCATTAGCAGACATGTTTTTATGCCAATACGCTTTATTGGCATCTCTA
>JAAYFQ010000034.1 GCA_012728165.1 Synergistaceae bacterium
ATCTCCAGCCAGTAAAGCCTGCCAGTTCATCGGTGTGGAGGCGGTTGATTTCTTGATTTTATAGCCGTCATACGCATTTTCAATTATTAACTGAGCCATAGCAACGTGAAGCCTTTGACTGTCCCATCCACTATCCGCGAGCACTAGTACTGTTTTGGCAGAAGCCTGTAACGGCATCGCACAAAAAAGCATTACCATACAAAACAAAATACTTTTCAATATTTTCTTATTCATATTATTCATATTTTTTAAACATTCCTCCAATTATATTGTTGCAACACTCCTATTCTTACACAGAGTTGTTACTTTTTCAAGTTAAAAAGACTTATATGGATAGAAATCACTGCCATAACCTACTTTAATGCACGTTTTGTTAACTATCTAAGGAATTTTGTTTTCGAAGAGTGCGCAGAAAGTCTTTGACTCTTGAGTTGCTGTTCTCGTCTCCTACGAAATAAAGAACGTCTCCTTCTGCCAGCAATGTTTCGCCGCCTGGCGAAAGAATGAGCCTGTCGTTATTCTTTTTTATAGCTACGACGGTCGCAGAAGTTGCTTGCCAAAAACTTAGTTGCGAGATTTTCTTTCCTAAAGAAGGTAGGCCTTCTTCGAGTGTTATTTCAAAAGGTATAAAAGGGTTTATGGCTCTGAAACGTTCTGTCATGTCGACAAGCATTTCTACCTGTTCTTTGAGTTCGGTTGTTTCTCGTAACTGTTTTTCTATTTTTTCGAGAATGCTGTTTTTGAGGTGAGAAATTGTCTTTGCGTCACGTCTTCTAGATATGAAGATAAGGGCATTTTCTCTTGATTTCACAGTAACTCCACTGCCTTTTACTGCTTCTACTATGCCCAGTTCAGAGAGGACACATATTGCTCTTCTGGCAGTTTCTGGAGAGACTTGATACTGAGACGCAAGTGAAGACCGTGCAAAAATTTTATCACCTATTTGATAGTTTCCTTCGGCGATTCTTGAAGCAATATCTGAGGCAAGTTGCTGATATACGGCTTCGGGGTGTGATTTTTGGTCCATTTTAAGAAAGTCACCTCTCTTTTGATAAATCTTAATCTAATAATTTCTAACAAAAAACCTATTTTAGTAATTGTAGCAGATTTATATTATATAGCGAAGCTCTCAACTTCCTTCTTTAATTACAAAGTGCAAAGAAAGGCCAATTAAGCCTGTTATTAAGGTAAACATGAGAGTAACTATTTATTGGAAAATGGTCTAACTTCCATATCCGATTGCATGTCGTTATCGGACTGAATCGCGCTACTTCGTCTTAAAATGGCGTGAAACATTAGCAACTTTTTATTTCAAAAACCAATTTTCTGTTCCAATAATAGGTGATTTATTGCTAGGTAAATATATATAGAATTGGCTTGGAAGAATATAAAAAGAGTTGTTTTCAAGCTTATTTTTAAACAAGGTTGTTGAAGGAGCGTAGTCGGTTTTATTACTATTAAACTGGGTTTATGCTGCTTTAATACGCGTTTCGCACTTGTGCTTTTCTGCATATAAAGCTATAATATTAAACAATAGTTAATAAACTACCCTGCAAAGTTTGTGGAATATGAATACGGTCTTGATTCAACAATTAATTCCTGCAGGACCATTTATTGTTAGCGGCGGAGACCTACCAGTCGACCAAGTTAACCTTGAAAGGTGCTATTTTTTTAATCAGCGGGCTCAAGACCCTCATACACGTCTTTGCGGGGTTTTTAAAATAATTATAATATAAGTGTAATAAACATAAAAAATAAAAGTGGGAGCATGAATATGACAATAGCACAACCTTTTTGGCACCCTTCTGACTCTAAAGCCTTTATATTAGATTGGGACGGTGTTATAGCGGAAACAAAACTTGATTTTTCTGGTGTAAGAGATCGTTATTATGGCGGCAGAAAGGCAATGTTGCTTGAGGAAGCTTTTACTCTTACTCCCTCTGACAGGGATTCGTTGATGAAAGATCTGCGCGAACTCGAAGTTGCTGCGGCAAAAACTGCAAAAGCTGTCCCTGGTGCGCTTGAGTTTATTGACACACTTCGCTCGAAAGATATTCCCTTTTGCATTGTTTCTCGTAACTGCAGAGAGTCTATTGAGCTTGCTGCAAAAACAATAGGGCTGAAACTGCCTGAGTATGTTTTTGATAGAGATAATTCTGAGTGGGTGAAACCTGATCCTCGTGCGTTTCTTATTGCAGCAGAGAAGATGGGCGTAGCTCCGAAAGATTGTCTTGCTATTGGTGATTTCTTTTATGATTTACAGTGCGCTCGCCGTGCTGGAATAAGGGTTGCCTTAGTTCAGAGAGAAGAAAGCGATTGGGATGAGTGGGCTGATGTTTCATATCCTACTCTTTTAGATTTTGTTGCTGATTTCGAAGAACCTAAACAGCTCGTGCCTTGGGAATATAGAGAAATACACGC
>JAAYFQ010000202.1 GCA_012728165.1 Synergistaceae bacterium
GGATTATTAATGGCTTCTTCCATGGCCGACGCTAAAGCATTAAAGTCTCCAACTGGCGCAAGCCAGCCGTATTTACCATCTTCGAGCAGTTCGGCAGGACCTCCGCAGTCGGTGCTCACGACATTAAGTCCACTAGAAAGAGCCTCTCCTATGACAAGAGAGAAAGCCTCATGTTTTGAAGAACATACAAAAATTTTGGCAAACTTCATATACTGCGAAGTGTTTCGAAATCCTAGTAAATTAACATACTCTTTTAAATTAAGTTCTTTTACTAGTTTTTCTGCTCGAGATTTTTTACTGTCTTCACCTAGAATTACCAGTCTCGTTTGCGGTCTCTTTTTATTAAGTAAAGCAAACGCCCTGATAAGAGTAGGATAATCTTTTACACGGAAAAAACTTCCCGCTGACAAAACAACTTCCAGAGCGCAATTCTCAAACCAAGGATGTAGACTTTCTTTTAAATCACTTTTCAACACAATCGGATTATGAATGTAGTGTGATCTCTCTTCTTTAATTACACCAAGTTTGATGGCGTCGTTTCTTACATAATCAGAAGTTGCTACAAACGCATCCGCCTTTTTATACAACCACTTCGACATAAACAGAAGGTAAATACGTCTAAAAAAATGTCTTTCGGCAATATCTTTTGACAAAACATTGTGCTCAGTTATTATTATTGGGACGTTTGTTTTAGCAAATATATTTGCTAAAAGTACAGCGCGATTAACTTTTGAGGAAAAACAGAGCAACACATCAGAATCTCCCCAGCGGTTGAGCTTTTTAAACCACATACGCAAAGCCGAAAAGGGGTTTAATGCTACAAAAATGGAGGGAGAACAATCAAGTACGGATAGCTGAGCTTTTTGAGGGATTTGTGACATTAATGCGCCTTCTCTTTTAAATAAAACAAGACGAACAGTGTGTCCAGCATTAATAAAACTGTTAATAAGCGTCAATGCAACACGTTCAGCACCACCACCATGCATATTATTAATTATTATCGAAATTCGCATTTTATCCCTCCTTTGTAGTATTATTATAAAACAATATTACTATACTTACCGGAGAATAATAACATGCAAGAAACATTGACTAATAAATTGCTTGAAAAACTACCAAAAAATAACGAACGCGTACTTTGGATACGCTTTTGGGCTTTGGGAGACGTCCTGCAGTCAGCATCTGAAGCGATGCTGTTTAAGGAAAGATTTCCCGATGTTCATCTGTCATTTTTGGTGCAACCTGAATATGCAGACATTATAAAGGAACAACCTTGGTGTGATAGCGTCATCGCTGGTTACAAAAGCCCGTCTAAGGAATTTAAGCGCACTCTTAAGCTTGTTCGCGCCGGAAATTTCGATTGGATAATAAGTAAAAACCATGGAGGAAAAACTGCCATTATAAGCTTATTATCTGGTGTTAAAAACCGCGTAGGGAAAACACTCTTTCCGTTTTTTTACAAAGAAACACTACAAAAATTTTTCGCAAGAGCAGACATAAAAAATAAAGAACGCAAGCAACCAACACTGTTTGCATCAAAAGAAAATATTTCTTGGGCAAAAGATTATCTTTCCGCCTTGCCTGACAAAAAACTTTTCGCAATTATTGGTGCTAGTAATGATTGTAAAATGTGGCCACTCGAAAATTGGATAGTTTTCTTGTCTTCAGTTCTGAAGAATGGCTGGGGTGTAGTTTTTGTAGGTAACGGTGCGAACGAAATTGGTTTTGCAAACGAGCTTCAATCGGCTTTGAATCATGAAAATATAAAAAATACGGTTGGGACACTTACTTTGTCCCAACTTCTATCTGTTGCTTCCGTATGCTCTGCTGCAGTAGGCAACGACACTGGCACTCTGCACCTCGCTTCTCTATCGGGTCTTCCAACCATTGGCTTGGCTGATTATGACCAATTTGATTGGCTTGGCTTAACAATGCCATGGTTTACAGGACTAAGTGCAGCAGGAAAGCCAAGAAACAGGAAAAACAGCATAAGAGGAAGAGATGCAGATTTGCTAGCAAAAATTGATCCTCAA
>JAAYFQ010000203.1 GCA_012728165.1 Synergistaceae bacterium
TCAACTGTTCAAACCCTTCGTGGTTGTTCCGGAAGGCAAACGCCTCCTGAACTGTTTGTCCGTTACCACCGAGGATGCAGCAATCGTGCTTGTCCTTGGCGGCATCAATGCCAACATAGATCATAACTCTACCATCCTTACTAGAAAGTACGCTGAATATTTCACAGACCTTTTGCTACCGGATCCTCGTTCCATATAAACCGTCGTGCGGTATCTGACTCATCACCAATTATGCAAAAAGCTGTGGCTGGAGCCTTAAAATAACCGTCAAAGCGGTAGGAGAAAAAACCAGTCCACAGCGCCTGCGTGCATTATATCAAGCAACAAGAAAGCTTGCGCTTGAAAGCGCAAATTAATAATACGAGGAGAAATAGAACTAGTCCTCAATCGGCCTTACAAGACCATTATGAATCAGGGCGCTTACAGTTTCAACCAGCCAGACATTGACAGTAAAATTCTGGCTATAAAAGAATTATACGAGGAAAATCATAATGTGTATTGTATAATTAAGATTGTAGTGTTTCTAAACAGATTGAAACATCGATGTGGAAGCATTGTATAAGTGTTCAACTAGTAATGTCACAATATACGAGGGAATTATTCTATGGGTAAAGCACATCTATCAGAAGAGGACATCAAGGCTAGGTATATCACTCCGGCAATCACTAATGCAGGTTGGGATATCAAAAAGCAAGTGCGACTGGAATATGCTTTTACTGCGGGGCGTATTATACTACGTGGAAATATTACTGCTAGAGGTAAGCAAAAGAGAGCCGACTACCTCCTGTCGTATAAGAACAACTTCCCGTTGGCTATTGTGGAAGCAAAAGACAATACCCATTCGGTAGGAGCTGGATTACAGCAGGCGTTGGAATATGCTAAAGCTCTTGATGTTCCATATGTTTATGCTTCAAATGGTGACGGTTTTGTTGAGCAAAACCTTATAACAGGAGAAGTTAAGAATCTTGCTCTAAAAGATTTTCCGTCACCGGACTCGTTATATCAAAGATACAAAACTGATCAAGGCATCAATGAGGCTGAAGAACAAGTAATGCTTGAGCCGTATTACTTCATACCTGATTATAAGACTCCTCGTTATTACCAGCGTGTCGCTATTAATAGAGCAGTTGATGCCGTTGCGAAAGGACGCGATCGTATCCTAATCGTTAGCGCTACTGGTACCGGTAAAACATTTATGACTTTCCAGATAATTTATCGTTTGTGGAAGTCTGGTTTGAAGAAGAGGATTCTTTTTTTAGCAGACCGTAATGTTCTTGTAGATCAAACTATAACTGGAGATTTTAAACCTTTTAGCGGTAAGATGACGAAGGTTAAGAACAGAAATCTGGATAGCTCTTACGAAATTTTTATGGCGCTGTACCAACAGTTGGCTGGTGATGATGGTGAAGAGGCTTTCCGTCAATTTAAGCCAAACTTTTTTGATTTAATTGTAATTGATGAGTGTCACAGAGGAAGTGCTAAAGAAGAGTCTGCATGGAGAAAAATCTTAGATTATTTTACCGAAGCTACTCATATAGGATGTACTGCTACGCCTGTTGAAACGAAAGAGGCTTCTAGTTTTTCTTACTTCGGAGAGCCAATTTACGAATATTCTTTGAAACAGGGAATCGACGATGGCTTCTTGGCTCCTTATAAAGTGATTCGTATTGGCTTGGATAAAGATCTTGAAGGATATCGGCCAGAAGCTGGAAAAGTTGACAAATACGGAAATGAAATTGAAGACAGAGAATATAATGTAAAAGACTTCGATAGAAAGATTGTTATTGATGATCGCACTCGTGTGGTTGCAGCCAAAATCACCGAGTTTCTGAAGAAAACTAACAGGTTTAATAAGACCATTGTCTTCTGTATTGATATCGAACATGCAGAGAGAATGCGACAAGCATTGATTAATGAGAACAAGGATATATATGTTGATGATAATCGTTACGTTATGCGCATCACCGGAGACAATGATGTAGGCAAGGCGCAACTAGAAAATTTCATTGACGAAGAGAGTACCTATCCTGTGATAGCAGTCACTAGTAAACTCATGACAACTGGTGTAGATGCCAAAATGTGCAAACTCATTGTATTAGAAAATAATATTAATAGTATGACTGAGTTTAAACAGATTATTGGTCGTGGAACTAGGCTTTTAGAAGAATATGGGAAAACATATTTTACTATTATGGATTTCCGAAATGCCAGTAGACTTTTTGCTGATTCTGCATTTGATGGTAAACCTGAAGTTGTTATAGATCTGAGCGGTGGAGATCCAGTAGTTGATCCTGAACCACCTGTAGAAGAAGACGATAATTTGCCTGGTGAAGGATCAAACAATCTAAACTTTGGAGAAGGTGAAAACGAATATTTGCCTAGCAGCAATCCACCGTTTGATGATGATGACA
>JAAYFQ010000204.1 GCA_012728165.1 Synergistaceae bacterium
ATTCAACCTTGCAGAACATCGACCCGAAGTTTCTTTAAATTTCCGTTTTGTAAAAATAGGCACAAGCCCTCCCAAAAATCCACCAAAAGCCACAGCAAAATTATGAGGGAGAGTTGTAACTATCCATCTGAAAACAAGTAGAGCGTTCCATATAAGAGGTTGTTTTCTCGCCATTTTGTTATCACCAATCTATTTAAGATTAAGTTAATACAGAACAATGTTTCTTGAATAAAGACTATCTATCGTACAAATTACCTCCATAGCTATCAGCAAGCACAACAAGGGGCAAATCTTTCACCTCAAGGCGAAGCACCATCTCTGGACCGAGATCTTCATATGCAACATTCTCAACTGAAATAACGCAATTTGAAAGAAGCACGGATGTTCCTCCCGTTGCTCCGAAATAAACAGCCTTGTATTTCTCTATGGCGTTCAGAACTTCTTTCGAACGCTTTCCTTTACCAATCATTCCACGGACTCCACTTTCAAGCAACAAAGAAGTATAAGTATCCATTCGGTAGCTTGTAGTCGGCCCGATTGAACCTATTATGAATCCGGGTGGCGTTGGTGCAGGACCTGCATAAAAGATCGTTTCGTTCTTCAAAGAAAATGGAATGTCTGTGCCGTCATTTATGGCATCAACCATTCTCTTATGTGCCGCGTCACGTGCTACAAGAATTTTTCCTGAAAGTAGAACAATATCACCCATTCTAAGGTCGGCTATACTTTTCGTTGTCAAAGGAGTTTGTATTTTTTTAGCCATTACACTTTTTCCCCTCTATTGTGCCTTTCGCGTGGCGAAGAACGTGACAACATATATTGATAGCCAAAGGCATTCCTGCAATATGTGTAGGAAGAGCTTCAATATGAACGTCAAGAGCAGTAGTCTCTCCACCATAACCACCGGGGCCTATATCAAGAGCATTAACTTTTTTCAATATCTCTAGTTCCATATTAGCATATTCTTCTATACGGTTGCGGACTCCTACGGGAATCAAAAGAGCACGCTTCGCAGCAAGGGCAACTGTTTCGAAATTTCCACCTATTCCAATGCCAAGGACAATTGGTGGGCATGGATTAGGACCTGCAGCTTTAACTGTTTGCACAACAGCATTTATAATTCCTTCGACACCATCTGCGGGCTTAAGCATATAAATTCGACTCATATTCTCACTGCCCATACCTTTTGGACTTACTGTGATTTTAATATTTCTTCCTGATACTATCTTCCAATGTATGACAGCTGGTGTATTATCTCCACTATTTCTTCTGTCGAACAGAGGGTCTATTACCACTGATTTACGAAGATAACCCTCTAAATAAGCCTTGCGAACACCTTTATTTATAGCTTCTCCGAAATCACCGCCTATAACTTGAACATCTTGTCCAACTTCAACAAAAATAACGGCAAGTCCGCAATCCTGACAGATAGGCATATTTTTCTCGGCAGCGAGTTTCGCATTTTTTAATATATCCTGTAATGTCTGTTTACTTAACGAATTTACTTCCCGTTTTTCTGCCTCTTCTATAGTTTCCTTCAGGCCATTCGGTAAGATTATACTCGCCTTAAGAGTTAGAGTCGTAACCAGATCACTAATCTCGGATGACGTTACGAAATATCCGGACATACAAATCCCTCCCGCATCACATATGTGTCCATAGAATTATATACCAAACGCGAATAAACTTTGCGCTCATGTATATGCATTTATTGAATCTCTTTGTATAATAGTATAGTCGTTATTATTTTGTATTTTTTGTAACTATAAAGGGAGATAATATGTGGAAAATAGAACACCTGATATGAATTTATTTATAAAGCACAATCTTCCAGATGGTAGATTCCGTTCCGTTTTGTGTAAAATTAGCATTCTAGGAATTGATCGAGGGAAAGATTTATGCCGTCTACATAGCGAAGTTGGTATTGGAGTCAGTCAAGATATTTTTTTAGTCTCACCTGATGAAGAAGTTCTTCGATTTCTTGGTAGCGAAGGATTCACTGTAGGAGTAAGTTTCAAAGATAGGCTTATTTGTGCAAGAACAATAAGAACAGGCAAGGAATGGATAAAAGAGTATCTTGCTGAATCCGGTACAACTCCAGAGCTTTACGGGAATCCAGCAATTACTGGTTTCTGTGTTGTTGATAAAGAGTTTAGAGGAAATGAAATTCAATTTTTGACTCAATACTATGCTGAAAACTTATTGGTGGGATCTTTTGACTCTATTTTGACAACTGTCTCTCCA
>JAAYFQ010000035.1 GCA_012728165.1 Synergistaceae bacterium
CTCTGCTGCTGCTGCACCTGCGTCTGTTGCTGCTTTAACTGCTCCTACGTCGCCACGAACCATTACTGTAACGAGTCCGCCACCAACGTGCACCTTACCGATCAAAGTAACGTTTGCTGCTTTGACCATTGCGTCTGATGCCTCTATTGCTGATACGAGTCCCTTTGTTTCTATCATACCTAGTGCCTGCTGTGTTGTTGGAATTGCCATAATATATTCCTCCTCTTATCTTTTCTTATTTAAGCTTGTTTGAGCTTTTCAAGTATTTTTCTTACGATTTCGTCTACATCAACATCTGAAACTGAGCATGATGTTGTTGAGGAAGCTTCGCAAATTCCATCAGTACATGTTGGAGCGGATGCGCGAATTTCTTCTATTTCTTTTTTACCTACTGCAATACGACACTTGTTGATTAGGTTCATAGGTCCGACGTTGTCAGATGTAGCACTTCCTCCAATTGCTCCGCATCCTAGTGTCATTGCTGGCACAAGTCCTGTCGAAGCACCTATTCCACCAAATGTGGCAGGTGTGTTAACTACTAAACGTGATACTGGAGCACGCTTGGCAAAATAGTTCACTTTGTCCAAGTCTTTTGTATGCATAGACATTGTATGTCCAGCACCTTCATAGTTAAGAATGTCACAACAGATATCACAAACCTCTTCAAAAGTCTCTGCAGTATAAAACGCGAGAATTGTGGAGAGTTTTTCGTTTGAGTAAGGATGTCCGCGACCAACACCATCTTCTCTAGCAACAAGAACACGAGCTGTAGCGGGAACATTTGGAAGGTTTGCAAGCTGCGCAACAACTTGCGCATTCTTACCAACTATTTCGGGGTTCATAGTTCCGTTTGCACGAAGTATGAACTTGCCTAGTTGATCCTTTTCTTCATCTGAAAGGAAGTATGCGCCCTGCCTTTTCATTTCAGCTTCTACTTCAGCTGCAATGCTACATACGCACGCAACGGACTGCTCTGAAGAGCATATTGTTCCATTGTCAAATGTCTTGGAATCCATTATACGCTTAACAGCCAACGGGATATCCGCCGATTTGTCGATATATGCAGGTCCATTTCCTGGTCCAACTCCAATAGCTGGTGTTCCAGATGAATATGCCGCACGAACCATTGCTGAACCACCAGTTGCAATAACTAGTGCGGTGTCATGATGGCTCATAAGAACTTCCGTTGCCTGACGTGTCGGTATTGTTATTATACTTACTAAATCTGGGTTTCCCCCAGCCTCAGCAATAGCTTGACGTATAACTCTAACCGTCTCAAGAATGCAACGTAGTGCCTGAGGGTGAGGTGAAAATACTATTGAGTTCCCGCCTTTAAGAGCAATTATTGCGTTGTTCAATGTAGTTGACGTTGGGTTTGTCGAAGGAATAATTCCTGCGATCACTCCCATAGGAACTGCCAATGTGGTAATTCCGAGTTTGTCGTCCTGCTCGATTACACCAGTTGTCTTCATGTCTTTGATGTATTCGTAGGTTATGCGGCTTCCAAAAACATTCTTTATTGTTTTATCGGCAGGGATACCAAAACCTGTATCTTCAGTAGCCATGATGCCCAAGCGCTCTGCATTACGAACACCCGCATTGGCAATGGATTTTATAATTCTGTCTATATAGGCATGATCTTTTGTTGCAAACTCAGACTGAGCTTTTTTTGATGTGGCAATTAGCGCGCGCACTTCTTGCATAGACAGTAGATCTTTATCTAGTAGCTGCACAAGCCCTTCCTCCTATCTATTCCTTGTCATTAGTAATGGCATTTTATCAGCATAACTTTGTTGACAATGAATTATTCTTTTATTCGTTGTTACTTGATATGCGATAGCCAAACCGTAAAAATATTTTAGTCTTTTGGATTGTCAGCTATATATTCTACTGCTGCAGCAAAAGCGTTGCAGGCAGACTTACAAGCAGACTGAGTTCCTGTCAAAAGTGCTCCACCGAAGTTGGTTTCGCTTGGCGGTGCATAGAGCACACACATCTTAACATCTGCAGCCTTAAGAGCAGCATCTATTCCATACATTGCCTCAAGTGGCGGAGCTATTAAGTATGCAAGGGCTTCTCCTTCAGGAATTCCAGCACCCTCTGAAAGATAGGAACCTGTGCGTGAAATAGTGTGAGCAAAATATGCTGTTGAGTCATCGTCATTGGCGGAGATAAAGTAAGCGTCGTTCTCGATAAAGCTTACACATGCATCAAGACCAGCTTTTGCTTCTGCAGGATTTGGTGCTGCCAATATTCCTATGATTTCACCTGCAAGTTTCTGTGTAGCATTCCCTGCACCGGCGTAAAAACTCTTTGCATAGACAACTTTAACATCAGCTTTTTTTGTTGCTTCGTCAAGAGCTGTGTAAGTTACGTCATCACAGTCAGATGTGATAAGAGCCAAAGACTTCTGATCA
Organism: Synergistaceae bacterium; assembly: GCA_012728165.1. GTDB lineage: Bacteria > Synergistota > Synergistia > Synergistales > Synergistaceae > JAAYFL01. The sequence continues at coordinate 2,418 of JAAYFQ010000035.1, forward strand.
GGTGTAAGGTTAAGTTCTTTAGCCAAGCCAGCATCTACATTGGGTATTAGTTTCGTAGCAAGCACTAGAGCTGGTAATCGATCTCTTTTCATTGTTATTCCTCCTATTTCTTAGTAAGTTTAAGCTTTAACTAGTTCTGTTCCGCTTGTTTTCTGGTCCAGCATTGATTTGAGTACTTCAGCGATATGAGCTCCAGCTTCTACAGGAGGAGTTCCATCTTTATGTATATTTGAAATAACGTTACGTCTTGCTTCTGGCATACCAACTGTTCCTTTGTAGGTCATGTAGGCCGACATTGATTCAGCGGTAATGAGTCCAGGACGTTCTCCGATAAGTACACATGTTACCTCTGCACCTAAAAGCTCGGTAATCTGGTCCATTGCTCCGACGCGTCCGTATTCAAGGAAAAATGGTGTTCCGACTTCTATTCCATAGCTTTTTAGCCCCTGCACAAGTGAGGGGTAAACATCTGCTACGTTTGCAGCAACAGCTGCTGAGCTAAGTCCGTCTGATACATAAATCTGGACTTTCGGGTTTTTTGTGCATTTTTCGTTAAGTGTTTTAATTGCTTCCTCGTTAAGCCTTCTTCCTAGATCCGGCCTAGTTAGGAATATGTCTTTGTTGTCACACATTGTTTGAATTGTGAAAAATCCCATTTTCTCGAGAAACGCAGTATCTACTGCAGAGAAAACAGCGTCCTGAGCAGCTGAGTGAGCGGCTCTAAACTGAAGCATAGGATCCGTCTTATAACGAGCTCCTGCTTTTCCTATAGCCAGACGGCAAGGTGCGTGCAGTTTTAATTCAGCATAAGCAGGTCCGTTTACTGGATTTTCAACAAGATACTGCTTACGGATGTCAACATCTGTTACATCAGGTATAAACCCATCATCTATAGTTGTCTTTGTAGCAACAGCCACGGAACCGCTAGTTGACGGAGCAGCAACTCCTGTCTGTGCTGTCTTAGGTGCGGCGTTCATACCAGATACATTCATCTCGCCAAGCACCTGTTCAATAATTTCTCTAAGTGCATTCTGTTCTATCATTGTCTGCTTCCCTCCTTAACTACTTACTCAAGAACACTGAAGCGTCACCTGCTAGAGGCGTGAGCTTGCCGTTCTCAGAGAAGCCCATTTTTTCGAGCCAACAGTCAAACTCAGCTATCGGACGCAGTCCAAATACTTCACGTAGAGCTGGCATGTCATGGTAACCAGTGGCCTGATACATCAACATGCAGTCGTCACCCTGAGGAACACTTATTAGGAAGTTACAGCCCTGTGCAACAAGAAGTGTGGCCAGATTTTCGATATCGTTCTGGTCTGTCTTAATGTGATTTGTATAGCAGGCGTCGCAACCCATTGGGAGTCCGGTTAGCTTGCCCATGAATAGGTCTTCAAGACCGGCGCGCGTAACTTGCTTTCCGTCAAAAAGATATTCAGGTCCGATAAAACCAACAACTGTGTTGACCATGAATGGTGCGTACTTCTTACCAAAACCGTAAGTACGGGCTTCCATGGTTACCTGATCCCAACCATTGTGTGCTTCTGCAGAAAGCTCGGCTCCCTGTCCTGTTTCAAAGTACATGACGTTTGGTCCTGTGCATGTGCCTCTTCTAAGGACAATGTCTCTGCCGTCTTCCAGCATTTGCGGTGTGACTCCAAAAGCTTCATTGCCCTTCTGTGATCCAGAAATTGACTGGAAAATCATATCAATAGGGGCGTCAAACTTCTTAATAGCTTCAATCTGTGTTGTAACGTGAGCAAGAACAGATATCTGTGTAGGGATTTCCCACTTGTTCTTGAATTCATCAAACTCCTTAAGAACTCTAGCTACACTCTCAACAGAGTCATCAACGGGATTTAGCCCAAGAACTGCGTCTCCGCAACCATAGCTAAAGCCTTCCATAACTGATGCCATAATTCCTTTAGGATCGTCTGTTGTGTGATTCGGCTGCAAACGCGATGCGAATGTGCCTGGAAGACCAATTGTTGTGTTACATGTAGCTGGAACAGGCATTTTCTTGCCAGCGTAAATCAGGTCAAGATTGCTCATCAACTTAGCTGTGGCAGCTATCATTTCAGCTGTTAAGCCTTTTGATGTTCTTCTGATCATCGCTTCAGTTGTCGTTCCGTCAAGGAGCCATTCCCTAAATTCTCCAACGGTCTGATTTTTGATTTCTTTGTAGATTGTCTCGTTAACTCCATCTTGAATAATACGCGTTACCTCGTCCTCTTCATAAGGAACGGCAGGTGTGTTGCGTAAATCTTCAAGCGTAACATGAGAAAGTACAACTTTTGCAGCAACTCTCTCTTCGGCAGAATCAGCAGCAATACCCGCCAGTTTGTCACCCGACTTCTCTTCGTTGGCCTTGGCCATTACTTCACATAAGGATTTAAACTCGTAATTGTGGCCAAACAACTTTGTCTTAAGTTTCATGCTAGCTTCTCACCTCTCTGTTTTATTGTTTCTAAATTTAAGAGTTGAATATCAACGTCTTAATTACAACCGGTAATACACGCCCTCCGAGCACTGGTTCTCCAAGATCAATATAGTCACCGCTCAATGTTCTGATACCATCGATACAAATAACAGGCTTGGAATTTTTAAGTTTTACATTAAGGGCATTCCCTAAAGCCTTGCCGATATCATTTTCTATAATAAAAATCAGCGGGAACTGACTTTTAATCACCTCCTGAGTACCTTCAATTAGTGCCTCTGCTAAATTCTGAATATCGACAAAACTATTTTTAGTTAATCCGCTAAATGAAATCGCTATCTGTTCTATTTGTCCTTCAGGTTTAAATAACGGTATCTGAGTGAGAATAGATGAAATTATTGTTTCTGAAGAAGCTTCTTCTGTTTCTTTTATACTAAGAACCGGTATGTTCTTTATAGGCAGATATCCTTCTGCATACGAGATAGTACTTCCGCTTATTTCTGTTGTATGTACTCCTGCACCGACAACTGTAGCTCGTATTGTTTCGGCGGGTTCTATTCTTTCAATTTGTTTAAAATATTGATTTTCTCTAATAGCTTCTCCCAGAAAAACTCCAATATCGTCGTACTTAAACATATTGCCTTCAGACGATTCGGGATGATAAATGAAATCAGCGACACCACCTGAGAAAGTCATAGCATCAATCTTTGACAGATCTATCAATTCTTTTCCATTGTTCGTGTAAAAAGGAGCGGATAAAGAAGTCTTTGGCGTAAGACTAATAGACTGAGCCAATATATCAGCCATAATAGATGTAAGTTTGCGCAGGCTGCCAACTTCCGCGAGAGAACCAACCTCTATTTTAATACCATTCTCTTCGGCCAATTTCTTTATTTTACTGTATATGTATGTTATTTTGCCATTTTCAGTTTTTATTAATCGTCCACCGATATCCAAACATGTAACGCCTAAAAGGTTACCTCTATCATAAGCAGCTATGTTAGTCGTGCCGCCACCAAGGTCTAAATTTACCATTATTACACCACGTTCGAGGGACATTTTGTCTGTTCCGGCCCCTCTGGCAGAAAGGACTGATTCAAGAGCAGGTCCTGCTGTTGCAACTACAAAGTCACCAGCGGCATTCGAGAGTGCATTTAAAACCAAATTCGCATTGTCTTTTCTGGCAGCTTCTCCCGTAATTATTACAGCGCCACTTTGCACCATCTTTGGTGTCATTCCTGCTTTTTCGTACTCTTTTTCAACGATTTTCTTTATAGCTTCGGCATCTAATACATCTTCCGATAGTAAGGGAGTTAGATAAATGTCGCTTCTGTGAACGATTTGCTTGTCTATAATTTCTATTCTTGGAACAGAATAACTACTAGCACGATTTTCAACAGTTAATTTACTAAATATAAGTTGTGTGGTAGAAGTCCCGATATCAATTCCTACGCTATTAATTACTTCACTAGGCATTTCTTTATCGCGCCCTCCTGTTTTTTTTCAATTGCTTTTTTAAAATAATCTATCCCTTTTCCTGTGACAGAGCTAACAACGAATGTCTTTTGCGCTCCTGCCATCTTAAGCTGTTCAATTGCTTTTTTTATTTGAGATTCACTTGCAACATCAGCTTTTGTCACTACTCCAAACACAGGTTTACAAAACAAAGCTGCATAAGAAGGCGGAAGAGCTGTGCTTTCATCAATGGCACTCTGAACAAAAACAATAATATCTGCATCTGCTGATGTAACTGATAAAGCTCCTCTATACGAAACCATTTCCAAATATTCACCTGGAGTATCAAAAATAAAATTGTCAATTAGATTCAAAGATTGCGTTTTATGTTTAAGAAGGTCCCTATCTGTTATCTTCTGAGCCAGAGTCGTCTTACCAGACATGGTTGGACCTATTAATATAATTCGATTTTTATGTTCCTGTTCCATTTATATACACTCCCAAGCACAACAAAAATTCCAATCGTAAGTTGCAAAAGTCAGAATTTTTATGTTTTGGTCATCTCTGTTGGTGTAAACCCCATTACTGTGCAAAGAGTTTCCATTACGTCTTTTATTGCCGCTTCCACCGAAGCCACGTCACCTGTAATTAAAAGCGCGCCGTTAAATCTGTCAACAAATCCTATGGTAATATTTGCCGCCTTTGATGCTATATCAGCTGCAATCATTGATCCTTCACCTGGAGTTATCGTGAATATACCAATAGCGCCCTTAGCTTCTATCAAACCAAGTTTTGCATACAACGGAGGTGTAGGACTGGCAATAACATGAGCCAGCGTAACTTGTTTACCAGGAACAAACTCCTGTATTATTCTTGTTTTTTCATTTATTTCAACCATAAAAACTACGCCCCTTCGCTATGCGGCTGACTAATACTTACCGTCATAAGCTGACCGATAAAGATCAATGATTTGCTGTTTTGTGGCTGGAACAGGTGTTGATGCCAACGTTGCATCTGCAAGAGCATCAGTAGCCATTGATTCAAGAGCATTTTCAAAATCTTCTTTGTTTATTCCAGTATCTTTAATCCGTGTGGGTATGCCAATCTTATCTATGAGAAACCTAACTGAACGTATAAAGCTCAAGGCACTCTGACGAGTTCCCGAAACGTCCAAATAGAGCAATCTTGCGAGTGCTGCATAGCGCTTGGCTGTCTCTGTAAGAATTGTGGAACAGCCGGCATTATAATTCATAATATAAGGAAGAAGGAGTGCTATTGCACGTCCGTGTGGAAGATCAAAAGTAGCTCCGAGCGGATGACCCATAGCATGTGTAAGTCCGAGACCTGCATTATTAAATGCGACTCCCGCCATACACGCAGCATTGTGGACAGCCTGGCGGGCCTCCATATCATCAGAAGTTTTATATGCAGTAGGAAGATGTTCACAAATAAGCTCTATGGATTTCTCTGCCATTGCATCCGAAAAATCAGTATGATTTATAGAAACATAAGCTTCTATAGCATGACCCAAAGCATCAATGCCCGTATCTGCCGTCACTCTTGGTGGAACAGATACAACAAGGCTAGCGTCAAGTATGGCAGAGTCTGCCAACAAACTATCGCTTACTAATGGGTATTTTACCCCTTTTTCTTTATCACCAATAACAGCAACACTACTAACTTCTGAACCAGTGCCACTTGTAGTTGGTATAACAACAAGTCTATGTTTTGAAGCTCCTTCTTGTTGTTCCCAGAAAAACTTGATTGCCTTTGCAGCGTCTACAGGTGAACCTCCACCGAAAGCAACTACACAGTCGGGCTGGAGAGAAGCCATGACAGCTAACCCTGCCTTAACAGTCTCAACATCTGGCTCAGCGAAAACATCCGAAAAAACTTCATACTGCGCATTAATACTGTCAAGATAATCGGTAACATACTTGACTTTGCCACTATCATTCATGAACTTGTCAGTAACGACAAGCACTTTTTTTACACCAGCTAAGACTGTAGAAACGTTCGAGCCCCCCATATAAACCTTTGGACCTAGGATAAACGCTGTCATATAAGCACCTCTACTTTATGTTTATAACAAATATATTATAATTTTTTCTAAGTCATCTATAATAGTATACAACAAAAACGCAAAATACAACAGTGTGAATTTATAAATTATATCTGCACGAAAATGTTTGTCAACACATTAGAGTTAGTGATAAAAAAGCAAAGAACTCTACTTCAAATCAATCGATTTTTCTGAAAAATGTTTTATTAATCTCACTCTCAACTTTAAAAATTTCTGCAAATAAAACGATAACTTTAAAAAATAAAAGGAAATGTTAAATATGCTTAGGAAACCTTGTATATTGGATATTAAGATAATTTTAAAAATTTATAATTAAACATAGACATTAAGATTTGAAACAAAAGAATGCTATTAACTGTAATGAAAAGTGAAAGGAAAAGCTCAACGCACACACAATAACTATTTTTACCTTCGTATAGTACATGTACATAGAGACACTTCTCTTTTAGTGTATATATTTGATCTTCTATGATTTTTACAAAATCTTAAAGGCAATGCTTTATATTTTTTATTAAAGTAAGCATTGCTTTTCAGATATTACTTCCATTACCTATTCTATAAAGAATCGCTAGTTTTCTCTTAGAATAAGATTATGTATATTTAACTTCGTAAAACAGTTGAGTTCTTGGGCACAAATAATTCGTAATTTTTATAAATTAAATTCCTCATGCTCCATTGCACGATACTGCTCTGCTTTTTTGTTCTCGATGCAAATAGCATTAGAGGGACAAAAAGCGACACACCTCTGACAAGACTGGCA
>JAAYFQ010000036.1 GCA_012728165.1 Synergistaceae bacterium
AAAGAAATACCGCTGCACTCAGAAAACACGCAGTCAGGTGAAGTATCAATCTCTGTGAGTTATTTTTTTATTCGAACTGCTCCATGAATTTAGTCAGGATTGTATTCTAAACTTTAGAGTATTGAAAGCCTAACCAGTAGGATCAGGGCGAAGAAATATGTCGAAAAAATATCATCTCGCCTTTTGTTTCACTGCGTTTTTTCCTCGACAAAAATATTTTTTGATGAAACAATGAGTGTCAGAATCTAAATAAAGCTAAAAGTACGATGAATTAAGCGTATATTTTTTCTACTAGCTTGTTAAGCAGTGCATCGATTTTGTATGGCCTTAAGTCTTCGATTATCTTGTCAAAGATTCCCTCTTCTTGCAGAGTATTAACAGAGATAGGAAAGTTGAGATCAACGCCCCAAGTGAGCTGTATCAAGCGATAATCTTGTAGCGATCTGGCATTATTATAGGAACCCATACTGTCCTGTCCGATCTCTTCAACCAATGTATTAGTAAGTCCTTTAAATTTTTTGTGTCTCGGTAGTATGTCAAAAATTGTATTATTGTCTATTCTTTGTTGAATCATACGAAAAATATCGATTTTGTCTGCATCTCGTACTAGAAAACACCATTTTAATTTTTCTTCAGATAGGTTAGATGGGACATCTTTTTTGTTGTGACATCTTACGCCTGTCATAAGGCATTGTTTATCTTCTTCAGATATCCCATTCCAAATGAATTCTTGTGCAAGAATTGTCTCGCCTCTATCGCCATGGTCAAAACTCTGACTATCCAGGAAAGTTCCGTACTCCGAATATTGTGGGAACCTTCCGATGTCATGCAGCAGGCCAAGAGAGTATGCCAACCATTTTTCTCGCTCGTTATTCCACTCCATTGATTTTCCAATTGAACAGGCTATCTCGCAAACACGTTTGCTGTGTTCAAATTTGACAGCATGCATCGAAGAAAACTTTCCGTTTACTTTATATTTATTAGTATAATTTTTAAACCAGTTTAGAGTATTATCAGTTGAGAGCACTTGCGTCGCCTCCTTGTACATCAGAGAATTATAGCACTATAGTTTTCAGAAGAATATCAGTAGGAAATATTAACAAATTAATATTTCCTACTGTATGAAAAGGCTCAATCTATTTTTGAATTTTTACGAGAATGGCAATGTCTTTAGAATTTAAGATTTGTATCTATTGTAAATTTGCCAGTAAGACATCTTGATGTAATATTCACTTCTAGCGCTGTCGAAATGATTTTCGCTGTTATAAAAGAGGTTATTAGCAAGAGACAGTTCAATGAATATGTAGGTTAAAATGCAAGATTGTTGATATAGAATATTTCTTAAGACTTAATTTTCTAAATGTTTTAAACCGCAAGTCTGAGCCCAATATTTTATAGTGTGAATATGCTATACTTTTTGAAGTTTAATTTTGAATATTGCTACCAATTACAGTCTTTACGTGACAATATTTATATAATAGAAACGCCCTATAAAATGCGGGGAGGATATTTTGTGAAAAAACAGATTGCACTTATTGCTGGGGAAGGAACACTTCCGGTTGTGATAGCCAATAGATTAACAGACATAGGAAGAGCGCCCATCGTATATTCTATAAGAGAACATATTGGTGAACTCTCAAAATATTCTCGTGATATTGTCAATATTGCACGACCTGATTTTGGATTTATTATTAAAGATATGAATAAACGCGGAGTAAAAAGTATTATTATGGCTGGAACTGTTTCAAAAACTTTGGCATTCAAGCCATCACTCTTCGATATTACAACGCAAAAATTCCTTGCCGGATTAATCTTCAGAGATGACCACTCTTTGCTTGGTGCAATAGTAGAATTTCTGGAAAAAGCAGGCTTTGAAGTTTTAAGTTATAAAAATATAATCCCTGATCTCATTGCAGGCATTGGTCATATTGCAGGTCGCAAGCCTACAAAAGAAGAGCTTAATGATGTTAAGTATGGCTTCTCAATTTGTAGAGTGACCGTACCTCTCTCATTTGGTCAGACAATAATTGTACATAAGAAATCTGTTGTCGCTATTGAAGCAATGGAGGGTACGGACGCAGCATTATTTAGAGCAGGCTCTTTGTGTAAGGGTGGAACTGTAGTTAAAATGATGCGTCTTGACCAAGATGAGCGTTACGATATTCCAACAGTTGGCCCAAAAACCATAGAACACATGTCCGAGGTAAAGTTGAACTGTCTAGCTCTTCACGCAGGCTCAACTCTTATAATGGAACCAGAAAAGTTTAAAGTGGCCGCGGAGAAAGCTAAAATCGCTGTTATTGGAGTAGACCCTTGTCAATCTTTATGAGTGCTAGTGAAGTGTCCGGAGATCATTATATAGCCGCTCTTGCAAGGACTTTGAAAGAAGAAGGGTACACCGGTGATATTTGGGGTATGGGTGGAACAGGAGCTAAGAAAAGCGGCATAAGAATTGAATGGGATGGCGAAGTACTTCAACTGATGGGATTTACAGAAGTGCTTCATGCAATTCCTTTTATTCTTAAATTAAGAAGTGATATGGTTAATAGAATAATAGAACTTAATCCTGATGTTGTTGTAGTAGCAGACAGCCCAGATTACCATTTGCGCTTAATATCCAAATTACGTAAAAGAGGCTATAAAGGTAAAATTTTTTATATTTCACCTCCAACAGTATGGGCGTGGCGCAGTGGCCGAGTAAAAGATTTACGTAAGTATGTTGACGCGTGCTTACCACTTTATGAGTTTGAACATGATTATTTACTATCAAAAGGATGTAGTAGCTATTGGAGCGGAGCCCCTTTACTCGAAGAACTTTCTGGCAGCAATTACAGCAAAGAGGATATCCCAGCTAAATTTATCGAGGATGATAAGTTGATTGCAATTTTACCTGGCAGCAGATCAAGCGAAATAGATAACCTGATGCCAATAATGGGAAATGTTGCGGATAAACTTAAGGCAAGAGGCTGGCATCCTGTTTTTTCTATTGCTCCGGGACTTAATCCACGAGTAAGAGATGGTATGATTGCCCGCTTAAAAAATGAGAAAAGAGATTATTACGAGGGTTCCGGCAGACATCTTATGGCCACAGCGAAATGCACTATTGGAGCTAGTGGGACAACAACTGTGGAATCACTTATTTTGAATTGCTACATGATAGTAACCTATAAAGTTAATGCATTTTCCGCTTTTATAGTAAGTATGATCGCAAAAACCAAATATTTCGCTATGACAAACATTCTTGCAGGTTATGAACTTTTTCCAGAACTTCTCCAAAAAGAAGCTACAGCCGAGAATATTCTGGAACACGCACTAGAATGGCTTGATGGAGAAGAGGACATGAAAAAAATAATATTTTCGAATATGCATGAAACACGTATGAAGCTTGGAAATACGGGAGTATATAAGTCTTGGGCGAATAGAATATTGAAGGCCATATGATGTTTAAAAAAATCAACAAAACTGCATGGGTATCATATGTACGACTTTTAAAATATTGTGCCCCATATAAAAAACGACTCATACTAGCGCTTCTGGCCATGGTTGTCTCTGCGCTTTTTGGCATAGCCCCACCTTGGCTTATCAAAAACGTTGTTGATGATGTTCTAATAAGAAAGCAAATGAACATTTTAAACCTGATTGCAATTGGAGTCGTCGTGCTTTATATGTTCAAGGCTGTTTTTGGCTATGCTCATATGTATCTAATGACTTGGGTAGGACAGAAAGTTGTCATAGACATTAGGCTTGAACTTTATGACCATACGCAAAGATTGTCTCTTGCAACTTTATACAGTAGAAGATCGGGAGAATTTTTATCGCGCATTACAAACGATGTTGCCACACTACAAAATATTTTAGCTTCAGTGGTTGTTGATTTTGTGGTTCAAGGCAGCACATTTATAGGGATTATTTGTTTCCTATTCTTCATTAACTGGAAATTGACAGTTGCTACTTTCACAATCATTCCTTTGGCTGTTATTGTTATAGACAGCGCTTCTTCTAAGTTGCGCAAAGTTGGCACCACAATTCAAGAGAGACTTGCCATGGTTGCTGCAATAGCACAGGAAGCTGTTTCTTCTATTCGCATAGTCAGGTCTTTTGCAACAGAAGAAGACGAGTTTGATCGTTTTGAAGCAGCAAGCAAAAAACATTTCAGTGCTCTTATGAAAGGCACACAAATAAGAGGTGTGCTAGAAGGGCTTGTTGAAATAATATTGATTTTCGCCCTAGCTGTAATATTATGGCTTGGCGGTAGGGATGTTATAAAGGGACAGCTTACAGCTGGAGAACTTCTCGCATTTCTAACCTATCTTGGATTGCTTGTGCAGCCTATAAGAATATTAAGCAGAGTTGTCAGTAATATTCAACAGGGAGTTGCTTCTGCGGATAGAGTTTTTGAAATATTGGATGAAGATAACGATGTAAAGATGATCGATAATCCTGTGATGCTGTCTAATATGTCTGGGCGCGTTACCTTTAATGATGTCTGGTTTAGGTATGGAAAGAACAACTGGGTCTTACGAGGATTGGATTTTGAAATTGTATCTGGAGAAAAAGTAGCAATAGTGGGCGGAACTGGAGCAGGAAAATCAACCTTAGCAGATTTAGTCATGCGTTTCTACGATTCACAAAAGGGAAATATATATATTGATGGTGTAAATATAAAAGATTTAGATCTAAAAACATACAGACGTCAAATAGGTGTCGTCCCACAGGACCCTGTTCTAATGAAAGGGACTTTAGCTTACAACATAGGATATGGTTTTCCGGGAGTTAAAGACTCTGATCTTGTGAATGCGGCAAAGATAGCTGGAATTTATGATTTTATACAAACTTTGAGAGATAAATTTGACACAGAAGTCGGAGAGCGCGGAATTACATTAAGCGGAGGGCAACGCCAACGCATTGCCATTGCTCGCGCTGTAGTGCGCGATCCCAAAATTCTTATAATGGATGAGGCGACATCTTCTTTGGATGCGCTTGTTGAGCAACAGGTTCAAGAAGCTATGGAAAATGCAATGGAGGGAAGAACTTCTATTGTTATTGCTCATAGACTTTCAACGATACGTAATGCTGATAGAATTATTGTATTGGATGATGGAAAAGTAGCTGAACAGGGAAAACATGAAGAACTAATCGCTTTGGAAGGTCATTATTACAGACTTTTTAACGCTAGCAATTCGGAGCACAACGAAGAACATGATGTCTAAAATTGTACGAAATTATCTTAAATATGCACGAGGTGGGAGCAAATTTTCACCGTGGAGCATTCTTTATCCATTCCAGTTCGTAACCATGGCATGGATGAGACTAAGAATAGGGTTGTATAAAAGAGGTATTTTTTCTGTTACAGATCCTGTTCTACCAGTTGTAAGTATTGGCAATATTAGTCTAGGAGGGACAAACAAGACTCCAATGACAGAGCTTGTTGTTCGTCAATTCATTAAAGCCGGAATTAATGCTGGACTTGTTAGCAGAGGCTATAAAACAAAGAGTGTGACCCCTCTGTGGGTAGGCCAGGACGAAGACAGCCTAAAGAGAGAAATTGCTGGCGATGAGCCTCTTATGCTTGCTAAGCGATTGCCAAACGTGAGGATAGTGGTATCCAAAAACAGAATAAAAGGGGTCGAGTTGTTAGCTTCCTTAGGTGTAGAAGTGGCAGTAACAGATGACACTTTTCAGCACAAAAAGATGGCAAGAGATGTTGATATTGTTTTAGTGGATTCAACTTGTCCCTTTGGAAATGGTAATGTCCTTCCTGCAGGATTGATGCGCGAGCCTATGTCTTCTTTAAAACGTGCTGACATGGTTGTTTTAACAAAAGCGAATCAGGCCACAAAAGAAGAGTTGGAAAAAATAAAGCAGCAGCTTAAACCATGGGTGAATGAGGATAGAATATATATTGCTGAGATAAAATTGGAATCGTGGATGCTCTTTTCTCCGAATGAAGAAGTTAAGGTCTTGCCCTGTGATGAGACCCCTAAAGGCGAATATATTGCTTTTTCTGCGATAGGGAATGCACCTGGATTTTATAGTTTTTTAAATGACAAGGGCGTTAATGTGGTTGCACGTAGATCTTTTAGAGACCACCATATGTTCACAAAAGAAAATATTATCGAATTAGAAGAAGATGCAATAAAACTAGGAGTGAAAGGTTTTATCTGTACAGAAAAAGACATAGTTAATTTGCCCGAAGGAATATCAATGACACTACCTCTTTATATTCCAACGATTGAGGTTATTCTTGACGATGAAATTAGTTTTTGTCGTAGATTGTATAAAAAACTAAAGCCGCAACTAATTGTTGCCTCTAACGGTTACGGAGAAGATGCAATAGGAGTTGAGCTTGCAAAAAAAATCCGAAAAAGATTTTCTTCTGCAGATGTAAAGGCTTTTTCTTTTGTAGGTTCAGGTATGCATTACAAAGAAGCAGGAATTCCTGTTGTTTCACCATCAACTAATATGCCAAGTGGAGGGGTTATTAAGTACAGTCTTGTAGATTTACTCAAAGATGTAAGGCATGGACTAGGTAATGACATACGGTCACAACTTGAATGTTTACATGAAATGACTGATATGTATAGAACCCCTGTCTGTGTTGGAGATATTTATTTAATGTTAAATATGCTCTGGGGACAGGGAATGCGTCCTTTACTTGTAGCCACTGCAAAATCAGTTCATCTTCATGGCCATCTTCGTATTGAGGAGTGGCTACTAAAAAAAAGAAGTCGTAATGTGTGGACAAGGGATATAGAAACTGCCGAAGCTCTTCAAGAAGCAGGAGTTAAGGCTGTTTATGCTGGCAATCCTGTTATGGACCTTCTGGGTGATTCCACTTGTGATTTGTCTGTTTGGCCTGATAAAGGTTTTAGAATATTGCTTTTGCCGGGCAGTAGACCAAGGGCTTATGATGATGCTAAATTAATATTAGACTCGGCCTTAGAACTTGCGAAACGTATAGATTGTTGTTTTGCAATGGTATTAGCTCCAACAATATCCGCTGATAAAATTGCGAGTATTTTGCCAGAGTGGAAGCTTTCTTTTGATGGAAAAACTCTTGAATGTGGCGAGATAAAAATATTTATGTTTGATGATCCAGTTGCGACAGTCGCAAAAGGCGCTGATATTCTTATAGGGCTAGGAGGGACTGCCAACCAGCTTTGCGCGGGGTTAGGAATCCCCGTTGTTTCAATAATAGAGACCGGCAAATTGAGACAAAAAAAGCTTCTAAAAGAAGCAGAAATACTAGTAAAACCTGATTTTAAATCGTTAGCAGATGCAACTGAAAACATACTGCTTAATCATGAATTATATAAAGAGATGAGTGAGGCAGGTATCCGAAACCTTGGTGGTACTGGAGCGCTTGACAAGATTGTGGATTATTGTGCTAATGTTCTTGGATGGGAGAACAGGTGTTATATCTATGATAAATATGGTAAGTATTTGGAAGAGACATCGAAAGACAATCACAGTGACGGTTTGAAAATAGGAGATGTGCCCAAATGACGGACTTTAAAATAAAAAAAGTAAAAGTACGAGATCTTTGTATCGGTGGAGACAAGCTTGTAATAGTTGCCGGACCATGCGCACTTGAAAGTTTTGATGAATCTTTGCAAATAGGCAAGGAAATGAAGAGTCTTTGTGAAAAATTTGATTTTGGATATATTTTTAAAGCCTCATTTGATAAAGCAAACAGAACTTCCGTTAAAAGTTATCGCGGTCCTGGATTAGATGAGGGAGTCTCATGGCTTTATGAAATAAGTAAGCGTTTAAATGTTCCTGTAGTGACAGATATTCATGAGCCATGGCAAGCAGAAAGGTTAGCCAATGTTGTTGATCTTCTACAAATTCCTGCTTTTTTGTGTAGACAGACAGACCTCCTTGTAGCTGCAAGTAAAACTGGTAAGCCTTTAAATATAAAAAAGGCTCAGTTTATGGCACCAGAGGACATGAAATCAGTTGTCACAAAATGTCATGAGGCGGGGAATGACAATATTATTCTATGTGAGCGAGGAACGGCGTTTGGATATCATAATTTGTCTGTAGATTTTCGTTCACTCCCAATTATGAGGTCTCTTGGTTGCCCGATTATGTTTGATGCTACACATAGCGTTCAGAGACCAGGTGGTCAAGGTGATAAAAGTGGTGGAGACAGATCTTTTATTCTTACATTGATTAGAGCTGCTGTAGCAGTAGGGATTGACGCATTATTTATGGAAGTTCACCCTGACCCGGACAATGCAAAGTGCGATGGTCCCAATATGATTCCTCTTAATAAAATGCATGAGGTCCTTCTTCAAACAGCAGAGATAGACAAAATAGTGAGAAAAAAAATAGAATTCAGCTCTCTTTCTTGGGCAGAGGAGTAAAATTATGGATAAAAAAATCGAAATGAATCTTCCATACGAGCGTGCTGTTAAAAATGTCTCTTCAGAAGAGCTTCTTAAAGTTGGAAAATCTGTTCTTAATGATGAAGCTAAAGCACTGATTTCCTGTGCTGATTTGCTTGGACAAGAAATAGTTGATGCCGCACGTGTTGTAGCCGAATGTAAAGGTAGAGTAGTAGTATCGGGTGTAGGCAAATCAGGACATGTTGGCAGAAAGATATCAGCAACCTTTGCTTCTTTAGGCGTTCCTTCATTTTTTCTTCATGCAACTGAGGCGGCTCATGGCGACCTTGGAATGGTTTGCCGCGATGATGTCGGTTTTTTTATCAGTAAAAGTGGTGAAACGAAGGAATTGGTAAATATTATTTCCTGTTTCAAACGTTTAGGAGTGCCAATTATAGCTGTAGCAGAAAGCAAAGACTCAACTCTTGCTAAAAATTCTGATATATTCTTAAATTGTCATGTTGAGAGAGAAGCAGGTCTTCTTGCTCTTGCTCCCACAAGTAGTACAGTTCTTCAAATGTCCTTAGGCGACGCTGTTGCAAGTATGTCTACTCTTCTACTAGGATTGAAAAAAGAAGATTTTGCACTTTTTCACCCTGGAGGGTTTCTTGGCAAACAGCTATTACTGAAAGTTGAAGACCTTATGGGATCCGGAGATAAGTTGCCATTGACAAATCACAAGCGGCTTGTCCGTGATGCGCTGTTTGATATAACGAGTAAAGGTTATGGTGCCACAGCAGTTGTTGATGACAAAGGACTTCTTATCGGAGTATTCACAGATGGCGATTTACGTAGGCTTATTGAAAAAAGAGGAGTCCAGTCTCTTGATTTGCCTGTAACAGAAGCAATGACAAAAAACCCTAGAGTTATCTCTCCAAACACACTTGCAATGGAAGCGGTAAGAATCGTTGAACAATGGGAGGTTTCCGCAATTATTATTGTGGAAGATGGAAGACCCGTCGGAATGGTTCATATACACGAGATATTAAAAGCTGGAGTGGCCTGATATTGTTAAGGACGCTCTACTCTTTTTTAATAGATGTTGTATTTATATTTATGTTCCCAAAACTGAAGCATAAATATACTGAGGGATTTGATGAGCGTCAAGGGGCCCCTTCTTATGAGAAACTAGCCCTGTTGAACAACAAAAAACCGCTATGGATTCACGGTGTATCTGTGGGCGAAGTTCAAGCTGCCATCTCGATTATAAAAACTGCACGTGATGAAGGATATGAGGGTCCAATAGTTCTTTCAACAACTACAGAAACTGGAAAGGCTATGGCCTCCCGCATAGGAGATTCTCTTTTTGACTTACATATATATTACCCATGGGATAGGGCTAAGTTTGTTTCATCTACTTTGGATAGAGTCAATCCGTGGGCTTTTGTTACTATGGAGACTGAGCTATGGCCCAACATGCTTTGGGAATTGAAAGATAGGCAAATTCCAGCATTTCTTTCCAATGGGCGAATTTCGAATAGAACATGGGCACGTCTAGGTACTACGTTAGGACTGAAAGTAGGTAAAAAATTTTATAATCTTTTTACAGAGTTGTGCTTGAGAGAGAAAGAAGACCAAAATCGACTTATAAAAATGGGAATTCCTGAGTCAAAACTTCACGTTGTAGGGGATACTAAAATAGATGCTCTCCTTTCACGAAAAGATCTAGCAAAATCTGAGTCTCTAAAGAAAAGTTTATCTACTTATAACAGGTCTATCTTTATTGCAGGAAGCACTCACATGGGTGAATGTGAAGAACTTTTTGAGGCCTTTGCTATTTTGCGCAACGAAGTCCCAAATGCAAGGCTTTTGATTGCTCCCCGCCATCCTGAAAAGGCCGAATTAGTTTTTAATGTTTTTTGTAATCACTACAAAACAACAAGGACCTCCGAAGACAATCCAGATTGGGATGTTATGGTAGTAGATAAAATAGGTGTTCTTTATAATTTATATAGTTTGGCTATAGGTGCATTCGTAGGGGGAAGCTTTGTAGATAAAGGCGGTCAGAATATCCTTGAGCCTGTCTCATGGGGAGTCCCCGTACAGTATGGACCACACATGGAAGATTTTTCGAAAGCGTCTAAAGAATTTATTGCACTTGGAATAGCTACACAAGTTTGTGACGGAAAAGAGCTGGCAGAAGTTTGGAAGTCGATAGCTGCTAATCCAAACAGAGAAAAATATGAAAATATAAGTAGGAATTACTTTGATAAAGAATCAGGTGCTTCTAAACGAACATGGAAAATATTGGCCTCTTATTATATTTAACTATAAATTTTAATAATAAATAAAAATATCTTTGAGCGGGGTGATTTGCATGAAGATAAACAGAGAATTACTGAAAAACTTTTATGAAGAATTAGACGATCGTTCAAGAGAGGCTTTGGATGAAGCCGCGATAATTGTGATTGATGCAAAAAAACAGGGGAAAAAAGTATCCGTTGTTGTTGGAAGTGGTCCAAATCTTCATGAAGGAGTTACAACCCTTATTGCTGAACTCATGGACAAGGGTGTTATTGACGGAGTAACAACAAGTTCGGCTGTTGTCAGTCATGAAATGAGTGGATCTCTCGATATTGTCAAAATGTGTGATGCTTCGCAGTTTGATTTTGATGAGAGTCTAATGCCAAGAGGTAATGTTTTCGAGTTTACACAGCTCTCAGAAACACAACTTGACGAACTTCGTAAAGAAATGCTTATAGATGAGGAACTTTTAAAAAAGGGAAAAACAGCAAACGGACATATGGTTATAAAAGCGGCTGGAAACATGGCATATCCCATAGGATTAAGGGCAGAAAAAATGGCAGAAGAAATCCTTTCTCTTTCTCGTCAGTCTGGGCTTCCTTTTGAAGTAATAGCCGGTTGGGGATGCGACAACAAAACCATGCTAGGCAAAGGTGCAGAGAAAGGAATTCCAGTTTTGGTAACAATTCCACAGCTTGTTGGTGGAGGGAATGTTGGAATTTCTGTCGGAGACAGTATTTCTATAGCCGAGCGTTCCCGTAAAATAGCGAAAATGATGGAAAATTCCGATGTAATAATAGAATCTGCTGTAGCATTGACACAGGAAATTCATGATGGTCCTTTTGAAACTCACACTGGACATGGAATTTGGTCTTGGTGGCAAGGACAGCCAACTTACAGTCTCCAAAACAAATCGCTCATACGTTTTGACCTGGATGAAAATCTACGAAAAGCTCAGGATCTGCAGAAAGAAAGTGCAGCTATACAAGAGGCTATTGATAAAGGTCTTCCTAAAACAAAAATTTCAAAAATCCCTTTCCGTATGGAGATGTCAGCTTTTGCACGTCTTGAGGGAAGTATTCCAGTTATTGGAGATATTGGTATTATATGGCCTATTTTCGCTCTCAAAATTACAGATGCACTTGGCATAAAATTAGACTTTATGAGTTATAAACAGGAAACTCAAGAGGGTAAAGATATGAGACAGTGGATAGTGAATAACGTAGATTATATTGACAGAGAAAAGATGCTTGCTAAGTTCAGAGAATGGAATGCGAAAAACTAATGTTTTCACCAAGAATCATTGGAGTTATCCCATCCAGATATGCTTCTTCGAGACTTCCGGGGAAACCATTGTTAGATATATGTGGAAAGACAATGGTAGAACATGTTTATGAAAGAGCCGTAGAGTCAGCAGTTTTTGTAAAAGTGATTGTAGCTACAGATGACACTCGTATATTTGAAGAAGTAAAACGATTCGGAGGAGAAGTCATGATGACTAGGTCGAATCATCCTGATGGATCAAGTCGCGTTGCTGAAGCGGTAATAAATGAGGATGTAGATTATGTTGTTAATATTCAGGGAGATGAGCCTATGCTGGACCCCAGAATGCTAAGGGAATTGGCGGATGGATTGATTTCCGATAAAGATGCAGATTCCGCTACAGTTTGTATTCCAATAACAAATGAAGAGGATTTTAATAACCCCAATATAGTAAAAGTAGTTTGCGATCAAAATCGAAGAGCTCTTTACTTTAGCCGTTCTCCAATTCCATATTTGAGGAATAGCATTGATTGCCCTATTTGGGAGCACTTAGGTATTTATGCTTTTAAAAAGGAATTCTTACTCAAAATGGTGACTCTTGCTCCGACGCCCCTTATGAAAACAGAGTCTTTGGAACAGCTTCGCATTCTTGAACATGGATACACAATGGTTGTAATCCCTACAAAATACCCATCAAAGGGTCCGAACGTTAATACTCTCGAAGATTTGAGAAAAGTAAGGGAAGTCATTGAAACTGCTGTAAAGAAATGTAAAAATGACTGATTCGATAAATATCAAAACAATTATACTTTTAGTTGATGGCATTGATGAACATGTTACTCAGAGTCGTGGTGTTGCAAAGTGGATAGCGGAATTAACTGGGGCAGAAATACTTGAGGCGAAGATCCCCGAGCTTACAGGGGTTATAAAAATAAAGGCGAAACGTGCTTCTCGAGGTCTTGTGAGCGGGAGCAGACGCGATGCAAGAGATTGGCTTGCAACGGCTTCTGGGGACACTCTAGTTCGAAAAATCGGTCACTGGTTTTCTGAACGTAATATTTATGAGGGAAGCAGAGAAGTATTATTAATATCTACCGGTAGCGATCCCGCGCCGTATAATCTTGCGCTGGGATATATATGGAGATGTGCTTGTGCTACTATAATGACTCCAGAAATACTTGGTACAAATCCTTTTGATTTTGCAATTGTCCCTGAGTACGAATTCCCTGAACGCAAATCAAATATATTTGTAACACTTGGTGCGCCAAATATGCTTACGAAGGAAAAACTCACCGAGAAAGCAGTTAATTTGTTTGAGGATTACCCGCCATCTACTGATAAAAAATGGTCAGTCATTATAGGTGGAGATGATAATAATCATGTCATTACTTCTATTTGGATAAAGAAAAATGTTGGACGTTTGATGAGAATAGCTGAATTAGATGGGGCAAGTTTGTATATAGCAGTAAAAGGTAATATATCAAAAGAGGCGAATGAAACATTTAGGATATTAATATCTAGAGCCCCATCGGTTCAAGGGTTTTTTATAGTTTCAAAGGATTCAGAAAATCCTCTGCCTGCAATGATGAGTTTTTCAGATGAACTGTTTTGCACAGAGAATTTACTTGATATCATTTCAGAATCCATAACTGTTGGAAATAGAGTCATTTTAATGCGAATGGACTGGAAAAGGGGAATCAAAAATATTGTTCAAAAAACTATTGCAATTATGGTTTCCAAAGGTGCCATAAAACAGGAGCTATTGTTGGGAACATCGAAATTTGAGATACTCTTTAGCCATCTTATTCGTCATAACTATATTGTCGAGTTTGGTGACTGGATGCGTAGAAGACATGCAAGGTTATCTTCTGATGAAGAGGACGTAATCGTTTTGGAAGAATTCAACGAAGCAAAACGTTCAGCCGAATGGATAGTTTCAAACTGGAATTTGTTGTTTTAGCAAATTAATTACAGCATTTTCACAGATATACAAGAGGCTTGAATCTGCTAATATTATAAAAATTTCGTTAGGTAATCGTCTAACGGCTTAACTGGAAGGAATGATTTTATGAAGAAAGCTTTAAGCATGGTTTTCATGTTACTCATAATTGTTGTATTAGCATCAGTTTCTTTTGCGGCTCAAAATTCAACAATAACTCAGACAACGACTCCTTATAAGAATAAAAAAATTGGAGGAGTAAGTACAACATCTGGAATAACAGTTAAGAAAACTACTAATTCTACAGAATCAATATTGACAAAAAAACATTATGACATTGATGCAGCGCTTAAAAAAATGAAAGAAGAAGCTGCAGCAAAAGCAGACACAGATAAAGCAGACAAGGGAAAAAAGGAAGATGAATCAAAAAAAACAATTCCCGTTGAGGCTAATAAAAATAAAGAATCAGATCAAATATCGAAGATAATTACCACTAAAACCTCTGATACTAAACAGCCAATATCAAAAGACAACATGGTTTCTCCGAAAGATGTTGTTAAGGCGGTTGAAGTTCCTTTAGCCGTAGGGTCCGCGGGCACCGCAATTAAACCGACGCCAATGATTGAGGGGGAACTTGAAACAGCTGAATCACTGCTCGTAACTTCTGAATGGTTGGTTCAAAACCTTTCGAAAGTTGTGATTGTAGATGCCCGTCCTGAAAGTTTATATGCAGGAGGTCATATTCCGGGTGCTGTTAACGCATCGTGGACCTATTTTGCAAACGTCAACGCTCCAGCAGGTTCTATGAAATACGGAACAATTTACAATCCTGCCACAATGGCAAAAAGGATCGGAGCACTGGGTATTGACGGCAAGAAACCAGTTGTTGTTTATTGTGATGCTGGTGGATGGGGACAGAGTGGTTGGGCTTTATGGGTTCTCCGCATGTCAGGAATTAAAAACGCTAAAATCTTAGACGGTGGATTTACTGCCTGGAAACAACCAGGTAGGGTTGTATCGAGAACAAAACACACTAACAAAGCAGTTCCTTTTACCATTGCTTCATATAAGGCAAACTATCTTGTAAATACGGAATGGATAAAAAATAATATTGGTAAGCCCAATCTTGCTATACTTGATGTTCGCACATCAGGTGAGTATCTGGGAAAAATACGGCCATTCGGAGAAAAAAGAGCAGGACATCTTCCTGGTGCTATTAACATTGAGATGGGAAAATTTATTAATGCAGATCACAGCTTTAAAAGTCAGGAAGAAATTGCTGAACTTATGCAAAGTGCAGGAATTTCACCTGATACAGAAATAGTTGTTTATGACACAGCAGGAGTCCGTGCTGCTTTTGTTACTATGGTCTTGCGTTACGCATCTGGATACAACAAAACGCAATGTTATGACGAAGGGTTTCAAGCATGGGCAGGGGATCCAACTCTTCCCATCGAAAAGACCGAATAAGTTTATAGGTTCATTATAAAAAAGGCTCTAAGTTCAATGAACTTAGAGCCTTTTTATTCTATAATTTTTCAAGAAAAAATAAAATACACTATCGGATAAATTTATTGTATAATAAGAAGGGTATATATAAACTATTCTTTGCTGCAAAAGAATATGCTTTGTTTCTAGATAAACAACTAAAGTATTTCCGGAGGGGAAAAAGATGAGATTAAAAACTTCTTTAAATGGCCGTAGCTATGCGTTTCGCGATATCAAGGACGTGCTTGCTAAGGCTAATGAACCCAAAGCGGGAGACCGATTACAGGGTATTGCTGCAGAAACAGCAACAGAACGTGTAGCTGCAAAGATTGTTCTTTCCGAAA
>JAAYFQ010000037.1 GCA_012728165.1 Synergistaceae bacterium
GACAGCAGCGCACTTCTGCTTCTGCTGCAGCTTTTGCAACTTGGTCCATAAAAAAATACATATCAGCAAAACAAGTTGTTCCTGTAGAAAGCATTTCCAATATTGCAAGGTCTGTCCCTGCTTTTACAAATGAAGCGTTTAGGTTATTTTCAACCGGCCATATTCGTTTTTCAAGCCAATCCATCAGAGGGAGCTCCTCACCCAAACCTCTTAAAAGCGTCATAGCAGCATGTCCATGTGAGTTTGCAAAACCAGGAATAATAGCTGTTTTTCCTCTACCTTCGTATACATAACCATAAGTCATAGATCCTACTGGCAGAATAGATTTTATTGTTGAATTCTCTGTAATCACATCACAACGTCTGGCTTGCAATCTTGATGAATCCCACACTATTACATTTTTATATGTTCTGCGCATAATTACTCTCTCCAACTTGCAAGATATTCAACTTGCTCTGGTGTTAAAATTTCTATTTTTATGCCCAAAGATTCGAGCTTTAAATCAGCAATGTTTTTATCTAGTTTTTCAGGTACAGAGTGCAATCCAGGAGTCAACTTATTTTGAGTAATAAAAATCGTAGAAAGAAGCTGCATTGCAAAACTGAGATCCATTATTTCAACAGGATGTCCATCTCCTGCGGCAAGATTAACAAGACGACCCTCCCCCAAAAGGTGTAGGTTTCTTCCATCTTCAAGAATATAAGTTTCAATATTATCCCTTGATTCAACAACTTCCTTTGAAATCTCTTTCAAATCAGGGATATAAACCTCAACATCAAAATGTCCAGCATTTGCAAGTAGAACTCCATCTTTCATGTTTAGAAAATGTTCTTTGCGAATTACCTTTGTGTTGCCTGTTACGGATATAAATACATCGCCTATTTTAGACGCTTCTTCCATATTCATTACACTAAATCCATCCATTAGCGCTTCTATAGCACGATGTGAATTAACTTCGACAACTACGACGCGTGCTCCAAGACCTGAGGCTCTGCTTGATACCCCTTTACCACACCAACCGTATCCGGCTATAACTACAATTTTACCTGCAACAATAAGATTAGTTGTACGAAGTATCGCATCCCAAACTGACTGTCCAGTACCATAACGATTATCAAACAACTGTTTACTTTGTGCATCATTTACGGCAAGCATTGGAAAGGGAAGGACTCCTTCAGAATCCATTGCTCTAAGACGTTTGATTCCGGTTGTTGTTTCTTCACATCCGCCTAATATGCTTGGAATAAGATCTCTACGTTCTTCTATTATCATAGATACGACATCACCGCCATCATCTATAATGACCTGTGGATTCCACTTAAGCATTTCTCGAATATTTTCCGTATATTCATTAGCAGACATACCATGCTTGCTGAAAACATGTATTCCACCTTCTACAAGAGCAGCACAAATTGAGTCTTGTGTTGAAAGAGGATTGCTTCCTGCCGTTACAACAGTAGCTCCTAAAGAACGGAGAACTTTTAATAGACATGCTGTTTTAGCTTCTAAATGAAGGCATGTCCCCACTACAATTCCCGAAAGAGGCTGTGTTTTCAATTCTTTTTGCGAAATAAGTTTGAGCACCGGCATATATTTCCAAGCCCAATCTATTCTTCTGTGTCCTTCTGGAGCCAGTTTTATGTCAGCAATTTTAAATTCGTTTTTCATTTGGACGCCTCCTATTTTTTAACACAACAACTTTTTATTTTATCCTCAAATGGATAATTTAACACTCCGTTTTCTGTGATAATAGCAGATATAAGATCAAAGGGCGTCACATCGAAAGCAGGGTTCCACACATCAATTCTGTCTGGAATAACTGTATTTATGCCTATTTTTTTGACTTCATCAGGTGATCGTAGTTCAATTGGAATTGAATTTCCATCAGAGCAGCTTAGATCAAATGTGCTTAATGGTGCTGCAACGTAAAAAGGGACATTATGTTTTTTAGCTACTATTGCCAAACTATAAGTGCCTATTTTATTTGCTACATCGCCATTACAAGCTACTCTGTCAGCTCCTACTACAACTGCATCAATCTTTGTTCTAGACATTAGAAATGCTGCCATAGAATCACAAATTACAGTAACATCAAA
>JAAYFQ010000038.1 GCA_012728165.1 Synergistaceae bacterium
GATAACAGATCCGCGTGTAAAAGAGCTTGCTAACAGGATTATAGAGGCTCAGCATAAAGAAATAGAAGAAATGAAGGCTCTCATCAAGGACCTTCAAAATAATCGGTAGATAAAAAGCCCCGCAGGTTTCCCTGCGGGGCTTTTTATGTTTTTTATTCGATAGCTGTTTATCTCATAACCTTCTGCCAACAGAGAACGTTTATATCAAAGAAATGTGCGTATCTTGTTTAGTGCGGCTTATTTATCTTCTCTAATATTTCGTTCATTTGCTCATGTGTTATTGATCCATCTCCGAAGTTTATAGCAGCTCTAAGAGGCATAACTTTTACCATAGAGGCAGTCATTGCTTCTATTATTGCCGCTTTAGCGGGATCACTATCATTCGCGTTCTCATCTTTAAAAAGCGCTGCAACCGAATTCCAAAGAGGTCTGCATACTTCCATTGCCTTAGGATTCAGCATTACGTCTGCAAAAGAAGAATTAACTGTATACACTACTGGCAATGCAACTGTTGACTCTACGGTAACCGTTTTTTTGCATACAATATCTCTAGAGGATTTTCCAATAAGAATATCAAACTCTCCTGTTTCCACATGCCAATCCTTTATTTCTGTATTGTAGTAAGCAAAAGCACGTTTTCCTAAATTAAAAGATACCGTTTTAGTTTCTCCAGGGGTTAGGTCTATTTTCTCAAAGCCTTTTAATTCTTTAATCGGGCGAATAACAGAGCTTACTTTGTCGCCAACATATAATTGCACGACTTCTTTACCAGAAACACTTCCTGTGTTGGTAACATCTACTTTTACTGTCAAGGTATCAGTATCTTTAATAATATCAGCACTGGTTCTTAAATTAGAATAATCAAATGTTGTGTAACTTAATCCATGTCCAAAGGGAAAGAGTACGTCTAATTTCTTTTTATCATAGTAGCGGTAACCAACAAAGATTCCTTCTCGATATTCTACTGTGTCCTTTTCGCCAAAGTAAAACAAGTATGATGGATTATCTTCTAGTTTTAATGGAAACGTTTCTGCCAATCTACCACTTGGGTTCACATCACCAAATAAAACATCAATAGTTGCTGCTCCAACATTCTGGCCACCTAGGTATAGTTCTAGAATGCCTTTAACATCATTGACCCAAGGCATTTCTACAGCGGACCCATTGTGTAAAACTACTACAGTATTTGGCTGAACTGCTGCAATTTCTTGAATTAATCTATTTTGACAGCTCGGAAGAGACATATGGCTACGATCATATCCTTCAGATTCAAAGCTATCTGGAAGTCCTGCAAAAATAACGGCGACTTTTGCTTTTTTAGCAACTTCAATCGCTTCTTTAATTAAAGCATCATCTATTTTGTCTTCTTTCACGTCATAGCCTTTTGCATAAGTAATATTTTTAATACCTTTTACAGCTTCTAAAGCACTCGTAACTTTAAAACTATTAACGTGCGAACTTCCTCCACCCTGATATCTAGGTTTTTCTGCAAACTTGCCAATGAATGCAATATCATCACTCTTATTCAGTGGGAGAATGCCATCATTTTTCAAAAGAACCATGCTTTCTGAAATAACCTTTCTAGCTAGCTGATGATGTTCTTCCTTGTCGTAACCAACCTCAGGCACTCTATTTTCAAGATATTTATTATGGACCGTTAGGATTCTTTCTACTGCACGATCTAGTATTTTTTCATCGAGAGAACCACTCTTTACTGCTGCTACAATTCTTTTATCATTAATACCTCTAGATGATGGCATTTCAAGTTCAAGTCCTGCCTTAAGCGCTTCAACTCGGTCATTAACCGCGCCCCAGTCGCTTACAACATAACCATTAAATCCCCACTCTTTTCTGAGAATATCTGTTAAAGTTCGTGGGTTTTGAGATGCAAAGACACCATTTATTTTGTTATATGAGCACATAACAGTCCAAGGTTTTGCATTTATGACTGCTCCTTCAAAAGGGGCTAAATATATTTCTCTCATTGTCCGCTCATCAATATCAGAACTAGAAGACATGCGTCTATGTTCTTGATTATTCGCTAAAAAGTGCTTTAGGCTCGTTCCTATATTTTTACTTTGTACTCCCTTTATATAATCTGTTGCCAATTCCGCGGCTAAATAAGGATCTTCACTTAGGAATTCGAAATTACGACCACAAATAGGTGAACGTTTAATGTTTACTCCAGGGCCAAGGATAATAGCGACCTCTTCTGCCTGACATTCATCTCCTAGAGCTTCTCCCATTGTTTTAACCAAGTCTCGATCAAATGAAGAAGCTATAGCAGAAGCAGTTGGAAAACAAACGGCCTCAACACTTCCGTTTACACCAAGATGATCTCCGCCAGTAGCTTGTTTACGAAGTCCGTGTGGACCATCACTTACCATTACACCCTCTACACCAAGGCGTTCTATTGACTTTGTATACCAAAAATTATATCCGGAACATAATCCTGCTTTTTCCTCTAAAGACATTTGCGAAGTAACCTTTTTAACATCCATCACAGGTATCCCCTTATTATGTGGAATTAGGTATCCTTACATACACGAAAGTATATCTGTATTCATGGTAAGATTCAATCTAAAAGATAACTATCTATTACCTTTTATCAATTTATAATGAACATGGTTTTTCTAACAGGTTTGGGGTTTCCAGTTGGAGTCTGTGAGCTTATTTATTTTTTGTAAATGAAATATTATTTGTAGTTTTATAAGCTATAATTATCACAAAAGAACCATAGA
>JAAYFQ010000039.1 GCA_012728165.1 Synergistaceae bacterium
CAAAACGACCTCCAAAAGCACCACTCAGAAAAAGACTCTTGCCTGTACATTCTCTAGAGAATATATCCAGAGCTAGTTGAAAGTCTGTAGCATCTTTTTCTCTTTGAAATTTATAGATCGGCACTCCTGATTTAACAGCTTCTTCCCACAACATACTATCTGCACTGTCACCATCACCAATGAGTTTATCAGGAAAACGCCCACAAGCTAAACAGGAATCTAATCCTCTGTCCACTGCCAATAGCTCTTTATAAAAAACAAGAGCACTCAACCACTTCACAGAGGGCTTACGACCACCAAGCAACATAAGTGAAATGTCAGCAAAACAAGGCAATTCTATTTTTACATTCGGGAGAATTAGTTCTTTTTGCATTTTGGTCTCCTTTAAAATCTCTGTATCATTATACTCTACTATTATGCTACAGTTCTTCACAGTCAACTTCGAGAAGCAAATAATCACTCACTATATAACAAGGATTTGAGTGTAAGGAGAGAGTTTAGTGAATTTAAACAATAAAAATCAAATGTACAGAAACCCTATATTAGCTGGTATTTTGGCTTCGGTAGGAGTGCTATTGTCTGTTGTATCAATTCCTGCTGGTTTTACGAAATGTTTTCCATTTCAACACACCATAAATGTAATTGCAGGCGTTATGCTCGGCCCGTTTTGGGCAGTCAGTGCAGCTTTTGCAACAAGTTTAATAAGAAATATGTTGGGGACAGGGAGCCTCTTCGCTTTTCCGGGCAGCATGTTCGGGGCCTTATTCGTTGGTCTAGCAGCAAATTTTTTACCTAATAAACACAAAATAGTTGCAGCCGTGGCAGAACCTTTTGGAACAGGAATAATAGGAGCTTGGGTTAGCTCTCTTATCATAGGTCCGATTATAGGAAAGAATATAGGTTTTGCTTTTCTTTCATTTTCATTTCTTATAAGCAGTATTCCGGGAGCATGTATCGGCGCAATTATACTTTATTATCTCAAAAAACGAGACATCATAGGCAAAAAAGACATATCTATTTTCTAAGTTTTTGCAAGAAAGATTTTTCCTAACTTTCTTGCCTTAATTCTCCATTCTTTGAGCGTCCCTGTGTTTTCAAGAACCCAATCTGATCGAGAGATTTTTTCTTCTCGCGGAATAAGTTTGGATTCACGCCGAAGGATTTCTTCTGAATTCCAATTCCTTGTCGCATTACGCTCTACTCTCTTCTCGATGCTAGCGGCCGCATAAACTACACCGTCAAACCAATTGGATACTCCACATTCATAAAGTAATGGGATTTCTACTATTACAAGTCCTTCAGAGCTTTTTATAAGATGCTCTAGTTCTTCCATCGTGCGCTTGTGAAGTAGCTTTGAAACAAACTCATATTCTTCATTGTCATTAAATATTTTGTTTGCGATTTTTGAAAAAACTACACTACTCTTTCCCTTGAAGAAACCTTTACCCCAACGCTTTTCTGCTGTTTTACGTACTTCAGGCAAATTCCACATACTACGAGCGACTGTGTCTGCATCATATACAGTCGCCCCCATTCTTTTCCACACACGGCAAAGCGTGCTCTTACCAGCGCCAACGTCGCCGGTTAGGCCTATGGTCAACACGGTATGTACCTCCAAATGTTGTATCTTCAATTTCAGAGCATGTTCTAGGAATCTCGCCTATAAATCTTGACGTTGTGTTTCTTTGCAGTGCGCCAAATAAAAGTCTACTTGCAGATCCGGTCATAAATAGCTGTTCGCGCGCACGCGTCATTCCCACATAACAGAGACGCCGTTCTTCTGACAAATCTCCTTCACCTTGGACAACCCGAACTCCAGGAAAAATACCTTCTTCCATTCCTACAAGAAATACTATAGGAAATTCCAATCCTTTAGCAGCATGAAGTGTCAGCAAATTAACTCCATCCATCTGTTCTGTCTTTGTATCTTGATCAGTGAACAGTGGAATCTCTGTAAGTACTTGAGCAATGTCACCCTCCTCTGGCACAAGAGAAAGGATTTCAAGAACGTTCTCTACTCGTTCTTCCCAATCCTCTGGATGATTAGCCTTAATATATTCCTCATATCCGTTTGAGTAAAGAATGATGTCTATGGTAGCACGGACATCAGAAGACTGAGAAAGGATATCAAGCATATCCCTACCAAATCGTCTTGCTCCGATTCCTGATTTTCCTTTCAATCCCCCACCAGTCTTTTCTATCTCTTGCCAAACTGTCGTAGCGTCGAGATCTTCCATCAATGCCAGCTGCGCTGTTAAAACTTCGATACTTTTCTTTCCAATGCCTCTGACAGGGATATTCGCGACACGCGACAGCGATACAGTATCCTTGGGATTTACTGCTAAACGCATCATAGAAAGAACATCTTTGACTTCAGCTCTTTCATAGAAAGCCAGGCCTCTTATGACATGATATGGTATTGAGCGCTCAAGTAAAGCTTGTTCAATACCTCTACTCAGTACGTTCATGCGGTATAAAATAGCTATTTCATTATAGTTATAACCATCATCGAGCAATGATTCTATTTTTTCTGCTATCCATTCAGCTTCATCTAAATCGGTCTTGGCTCTGTGGATTTTTATAATTGAGCCAGGCTCTGAAGCTGTCCAAAGATTCTTTGGATGGCGTTCACTATTATTTTTTATTACACCATTAGCTCCCTCAAGGATATTCCCAGTGGAGCGATAATTCTGATCAAGTACTACAACTTTTGCATCTTTAAAATCTTTTTCAAAATTAAGGATCATGCTCATATCAGCCCCGCGCCAACCATAAATAGACTGATCCGGATCTCCTACAACCATAATTTTGCGTCCAGAATCTACAAGACATCTTAGTAAAAGATACTGAGGTCTATTCACATCCTGATATTCATCTACCAGTATCCAGTCTAGTCGCGAACGCTCATGTTCACGGACATCTTTATTGGTGGCCAATATATGCAACGGCAAGACCATTAAATCATCGAAGTCCATAGCTCCCTGACGTAAAAGCTCCTTTTGATAGCTGTCGTATAACTGGTGCCATTTGGTATCAATATGCGGTTCTCTCGTGACAGGATTAGCTTCTGTTTTAACTTTTGAGATAAGCTCTATCGCTGCACCAACATCCATACGTTTCGGGTCGATCTCAAGTTTTTGGAGTATTTTTTTGAGAATGCTTCTCATATCACTTCTATCGAAAATTACGAAAGCACGCGGATAACCAAGTCTTTGTAAAGAATCCGGATATCTGTGAAGAAAACGCAACCCATACGCGTGAAATGTTGATACCTCCATGCCCTTGAGGTCTGATCCCAAAAGCTGGTCAACACGGTCTCGCATTTCTCTGGCGGCTTTATTGGTAAAGGTAAGTGCTAAAATGCGCCAAGGGGCAACATTTTTTTTATCTATCAAATAGGCTATTTTTGTTGTAAGGACACGTGTCTTTCCGCTACCTGCACCGGCTAAAACAAGTTCGTGTCCGTCACAGTAAAGGACAGCCTCTCTCTGTTTTGGATTTAGAGAATCTATAAGTTTATTTGACATGCAGTAATCATCCTCAAAATAATTTAACTTCATAACAATACTTTAATTATAACTCTATTCTTAGTCGATATAACTTACATTGATGCATTCACTCGGTCAAGAAAAAAGAGGAGCCCTAAGGCACCTCTTTTATAAAAATTAGACTCTTATTTATTTTGGTTCCAGCAATCCATAACCTCCGGAATCACGCCTATAAACAACATTTATATCTCCTGTAATATCATTTTTAAAAATGAAAAAATTATGTCCCAAAAGATCCATTTGCATGGTTGCTTCTTTCGCTGTCATAACTCCGACATTAAACTTTTTAGTCTTAACAATATCTTTTTCTGCATCTTCCTCGTCATCTGTTAATGAAAACAGCTCTGGATCTATATCAAAGGAAATGTCGTGCACTTTCATTCTAACTTTTTCTGTAAGGTAGTCTTTGTGTTTTTTGATCTGGCGCTCAATGTTTTTAAGAGCTTTATCAAAAGCTTGTCTTAAGTCTGGCGCGTAATCCTCGCCTCGCATAACTACTCCATTAACATTTGAGGTAATTTCAACTACATTCATTCCTCGTTTAAAGTTAAGTGCTATCTGTGTTCCGTGAATCTTGTCAAAAAACTTTTCGAGCTTTCCCACTTTCTTCTCCATATACTCCTTAACGTCTCCTGTTAGTTCCACGTTGCGCGTTAAAAAACGTACATCCATAGCAACTCCCCCATTCCGATTCCGTAAGGATAGTATTATTGTTATTAGTAATAGTTTAACATTTCGACAACGTAATATCAATCGTAAAACCATTAACTTGC
Organism: Synergistaceae bacterium; assembly: GCA_012728165.1. Classification (GTDB taxonomy): domain Bacteria; phylum Synergistota; class Synergistia; order Synergistales; family Synergistaceae; genus JAAYFL01. Next base: position 4,322 of record JAAYFQ010000039.1, read on the forward strand.
AAACAAACTTCATCATAATAAAAATTAGAATCTACTTTTATATAATTATAAAACGTTGACTATTATTTTAACAATCATATAATTGTTAATTACAAGTTAAATGCTAGGGGGAACGATGATAATGAAACTATCTAAAAGAATACTTGCGATACAACCTTCTGCTACATTAGGTATTTCTGCAAAAGCAAAAGCAATGAAAAGTGAAGGAAAACCTATAATTTCTTTCAGCATGGGAGAACCAGATTTCAATTCTCCAGAATGCGCTTCAAAAGCCGCTATTGATGCTATTAATCGCGGAGAATCACACTACACCCTTAATACAGGAATCACAGAACTTCGTGAAGAAGTCTGTAATTACTATAAAAAACGTTTTAATCTTGACTACTCGCCTTCAGAAGTAATAATCTCCAATGGTGCCAAACCATTACTTTATGAAGCAATACAAACGCTAGTAGATCCCGATGACGAAGTTATTTTATTTGCTCCGGCATGGGTCAGTTATGTGGAACAGCTTCACCTAGCAGGTGGGAAAGAAGTTTTGATTGACACCATAGCTACAAACCTGCTTCCTACAAAAAAAGCCCTGCAAAAAGTATTATCTTCCAAAACTGTAGGGATAATACTCAACTCACCATCAAATCCATCAGGGGCTGTTTATAACGAAGAAACAATGACCATGATTGCTGATTTTGCACGCGAAAACGACTTGTGGATAATCTTTGATGAGATATACGAACGTCTGACATACAAACCTGCAAAACACGTAAATATCCTTAACGTCGCACCAGATTTACGCGACAAAGTTGTGATAATTAACGGAACAAGCAAAGCTTTTGCTATGACAGGATGGCGCATCGGATATGCTCTAGCTCCAAAGGAAATAATTTTTAAGATGGGAACTCTTCAGGAACACTTGACGTCGAATGCTTCTTCAATTGCTCAATGGGCTGCTTATGGAGCACTAAAAGACGGAGAAGATGATGTTAGAAAAATGCATCATGAATTCTCGAAAAGACGAGAAACAATTCTCGAACTTATTCGCGCAATGCCCTATGTGAAAGTTAAAGAACCCGAGGGTGCATTTTACGTTTTCGTTGACATACGCGACTGTCCAATTCCTGACGATACAAAATTCTGCGAAAAATTGCTTGAAGAAAAATTTGTAGCCGTAGTTCCTGGCACAGCATTTTATACTCCTGGGTTCATAAGGATTTCATACGCCTCCTCAATGGAAAACATCAAAGAGGGAATGGCACGCTTAAAAGAATTCCTGGAAGAACTTAAATAATCCTCTCGACTACACAAGGCTCGCACTTGCGTCTTTTTTTGTGAGTGCGAGCCTTATTGTTTATAGGTTTATAATTCAAATTCTAAGTTGCAACAAAAATCAAAGATAAATAGTGCAAGTAAACATAAAGTAGAGGATTTCGCCATTGTCAAAACTTATATTTTTTGAAACTATTTATCATCTTAAATCTGAAAAAACACACAAGAGTTTATGTAATATCAATTTACGTATCGTTTATTAGCAATAAGAATGCCATGATTCATTAAAACATTATCATGGCATTTAATAGGCGGTTTTAAATACGATATTATGTGTTTACTGACTCTTTAACTTATTTTCCTGTTGTCCTTTATATTTTTCCATAGTTACCTCGAAGGGCTCGTATTTTGCTTTCAATACTTCTTCGCCTAAGACTTTTTTAGCCTGTTTAAAAAGAGATTTTTCTTCTTCATCTAAATGATGGATCAATAGCTCTTTTAGTATACTAAACTTTGCGTTCCAGGTTTCATCAGTCAGAGGAGTTTTTTGTATTACACTTAGTTGGTATACAAGCAAATCATGTTCTTCTATCATTTCCCTAACTATATCTTTGCCTTCGTCATCAGAGTTTTTCTTTACATCGGGAAAAAGCACATGTTCTTCCGCTTCGTGATGACCGAATAAATTCACATATAGCTCTTCAAATAGCTGTTTCTTCTTCTTGTCCTGTGAATTCTCTATCGCAGCTGCCAAATTTCTAAATTCCTCATGTTCTTTTTTTATTTCTTTCAATATGTCCATTTCTTTTCCTCCTTAAAATATCATCATATTGATAAAGTTATAAGAGAGGCAAGAAGACAGTCTTAATATATATGATTAAATCATGTCTCTCTGCTTATTCTTTGTGTTGAAACGAGGAAGGTCTAAATATTCTTACCATTTAAAGATTTATAAGTAATTTTATATTTTTTAATAATATGTTGGCTATCTTGCTCTTCCCTTGTAGAAGAAATTAGCAATCGCAAGAAGTATAACTGACCCAAGTAACGCGACTAGGAAGCTTCTCAAATCTAAACCCGTCACTCCGTGCTTATCAATCGTACCCATTATATAGCCGCCTATAAATGAACCAATAATACCAACAACAATATTTGCGATCAAACCCATTGATGAGTTTTTCCCCATTATTATGCTAGCAACCCATCCTGCCAATCCACCTAAGACAATCCAAGCTAAAATACCCATTTTATGCCTCCTCTGTATTTTTGACTTTTGTTTCGCCTTCCTCGATGCTATTATTTTATATCTACTGTTAAGATTGTCAACGTAAATGCACTCGTTAAAACTTCTTTTACTTTTGTTCATAGATGTTTTGATATTAACACTATCGCTGCCAATAATATAGCAACAGCATTCTTTTTCGAAAAATAAATAGCCATTTAAATGAACACAATTTCGACGCGAAACATATTTGCATACTTATCATTTCTGAATTGGTTGGACAATGGACGAGAAACACTGAATCTCCGGCTGTCACAACAAAAATCAATTTTTAACTTAGGTATAACACAAACTAGAGTGAACAAACATAAAACAACAAGATTGTCCAAAAGGGCAATCTTGTTTTAAATACATTGTAAAACGATTAATATAACCAAACTATTACAGAAGTGTATTTTGTGCTTTTGGTTATCTTTGAAAGCAGAGAAAAGTTATACTAAATTTTTAATTATTAATTCTGTATACTCTTTTGTGGTTAGATTCCCACCTAAATCACAAGTTTTACAACTATTATCTTTCAAAGTCCTCTTTAAGGCATTTTCTATTCTATTCGCGCTATCGTTTTCACCAATATATCTCAACATCATCACTCCAGACAATATTGCGGATGTTGGATTTGCGATGTTTTTTCCTTTTATATCTGGAGCGGTACCGTGTACTGGTTCGAAAACTGCTATTTCATCACCGATATTCGCACCTGGAGCAAACCCTAGTCCCCCAATAAGCCCTGCGGCTAGATCGGAGAGTATGTCTCCATAAAGGTTTGGTGCAACTATTACATCAAAAGTTTGTGGATTTTGCACTAATTTCATGCACATTGCATCTATTATCACATCTTCAAAATTTATATCAGTATATTCTTTAGCTATTTCTCTTCCGCATCTTAAAAATAATCCATCAGTTAGTTTCATAATATTAGCTTTATGAACCAACGTGACCTTTTTTCTATTTTGGAACCTAGCAAGTTCGAACGCATGTCTACATATTCTTTCACTAGCTTTTCTTGTTATTATCTTTATAGCTTCAGCGGCATCATCACCCACCATATGTTCTATGCCTGAATATAGTCCTTCTGTGTTTTCTCTTACTATTACTAAATCAATGTCTTCATAAAGAGCTTTCACGCCTTCAAATGATTTTATTGGTCTAATATTTGCGTACAAATCTAATTTTTTTCTAATGGCAACATTCACACTGCTAAATCCTTCTCCGATTGGTGTGGTTGTAGGTCCTTTTATGGCAATTTTTTTATCTTTTATTTTCTTTATTAACTCTTCTGGAAGAGGATTATTACAGCTTATTATCGCATCTTCTCCCATTTCTGATACATCCCAGTTTATCTTTACTCCTGTCGCTTCTATGATTTCTACCGTAGAAGCTATAACTTCTCTTCCTATGCCATCTCCATGTATAAGCACAATATCATGAATCATTTACTTCACTCCTTGAGTAATTTTATCTTTATTTTGTTTTTTTATAAAATTTAATAATCCACCTGTTTTTAATATCTCTCTTTGTCTTTCAGTAATATCAATATTACAGTTGTAAACAATGCCTTTGGTAATATTTTTTACTATTATTTTATCATTTTCAATTTGTTCCAATATTTTTTCTATTTTTAAATCATTTAATAATTCTATATCAGAATAATCGAATTTATTATCAAATAGTAGTGGAATAATGCCATTATTTATCAAGTTTTGTTTGTGTATTCTTGAAAATGATTTCGCTATTACAGCCCTTATTCCTAGATAAAGGGGAACAAGCGCTGCATGCTCTCTACTCGATCCCTGTCCATAGTTTTCTCCTGCAACAATAATTCCTCCATTATGA
>JAAYFQ010000040.1 GCA_012728165.1 Synergistaceae bacterium
ACTATGCTGTTTTGACTCTTGGTACAGGAATAGGGTCTGGCGTAGTTTTAAACGGCAAACTTGTGACAGGAGCGCATGGGCTGGCCTCGGAGTTTGGTCACGCAGCTTTGGCTCCTGTTGTGCATGTGTGTGGATGCGGTGGTATTGGACATTTTGAAACTGTTGCTTCAGCGGATTGGATAGAAAAAGCTGCAAAAGAAGTAGGACTTCCTTCGGATTTCAAAGTGCTTTGGCAAAGACGAGAAGAAGAAAAAATTAGAAAAATACTTAATCCTGCACTTGATGCTCTAGCACGTGGAATTGCCACGCTTGTTGTCACAATAGATCCTGAAATCATAGTCTTATCAGGTGGAATGAGCCGCGCAGAGGGATTGGTCGAAGAGATTGAAAAGCTTGCTTTGCCATATCTGCCGAGCCCCTTTCGACAATATCTTAAAATAGTAGTCTCTAAGTTTAGACAGGACGCAGCGCTTTTGGGTACTGGCTTATTAAGAAATAGCTGAATATAGTTTTGAATCATCAGTCTGCTAAAAATATCTTGTTATCGATTTCCATCTAAACTTTCTCTGAACTTTCACTAAATTTCTAATATGCGAAGCAAAATGACAAGCTATATTTTTATATGTTTGTCGCACATTATTCACATGCGCGTAATGTTAACCAATGATTGGAATTTAGGCTGCTATATGTAATAAAATACAGACATCGAGCTATTTATAAACTTTAATTTAAAATGTTGATAAAAAAATACTTTAGGTATAGAATGGCTTAATAATGATTAAAATAGCGATTATAGGAGCAACCGGATATAGCGGTCAAGAGTTGTTAAGACTTTTACTTGGACACTCGGAGGCAAAGATAAAATATCTTGCCTCTAAACGTTATGTGGGGCAAAAAATAAATGATATATATAAAAGCCTAGAGGGAGCAAATCTGAATGGAGCAGAAGTCTGTGTCGAAGAAGATATAGAAAAGTTTTCAAAAGACTGCGATGTTATTTTTCTTGCTCTACCGTCAGGCTTTGCAAGCAAGTTGATTACAGAAGAAGTGTTAAAAAATACAAAAGTAATCGACCTTGGTGCAGACTTCAGATTTAAGAATATAAATGTTTACAAAGAATGGTACAAAATAGAGCATTTTGGTGAAGATCTTTTGTCTGAAGCAGTATATGGTTTGCCAGAAATTAACCGTGAAGCTATAAAAAAAGCTCGATTAATTGCAAATCCGGGTTGTTATTCTACCTGTTCGATTCTATCTTTGGCACCGTTTGTTAAAGCGAATACAATCGACACCTCTAGTATTGTTATAAATGCTTGCTCAGGAACTTCTGGAGCCGGACGAGGACTTGCAACTTCTGCTTTGTTCTGTGAAGTGAATGAAAACTTTAAAGCTTACAAAATAGCATCTCATCGCCATACGCCAGAAATAGAGCAAGTGCTTGGATTAGATGTTCCTCTCACTTTCACACCACACTTGTTGCCGGTAAATCGAGGGATATTGACTACGATTTATGCTGACCTTAGATTTGATATAGAAATTGATAAGCTTAAAGAAATAGCACAAGATTTCTATAAAAGCGAGCAATTTGTAAGAATTATGGAAGGCGACGGAAGCGCCGAAATACGTTGGGTCAGAGGCACTAACTACTTTGACATGAATATATTTAAAGACAGTAGAACTAACAAACTGATTATAACGTCCGCTCTTGACAATCTAATTAAAGGAGCGGGCGGACAAGCTATCCAGAACATGAATTTAATGTTTGGACTTGAAGAAAATACAGGCTTAAACAATATGGGAGTTTTTCCGTAATGAAAAAAATAAAAAATGCAGTAGTGGCTCCGAAGGGGTTCACCGCAAACGCTGTGCACAGCGGAGTTAAAAAACGCAGATATGACCTGAGTCTCATTTATTCTGATGCTCCATGTACTTGTGCTGGTGTTTACACGCGCAGTATTGTAAAAGCTGCTCCATTGATTGTGACAAAAGACATTATTGCAAAAAAAGCAGGTATTCAAGCAGTTATTATCAACTCCGGAAATGCTAATGCCTGTACGGGACGGCAAGGTTTCGATGACGCTAATTCAATGGTAAAAGAAGTTGAAAAACTTCTCAAGCTTTGTCCTAATACAGTAATTACAGCTTCTACCGGTGTAATAGGTGTGCCGATGCCTATGGATAAAATTATGACAGGAATACATGAGGTTGTAGAAAATCTTGAAAACACACAGGAAGCAGCAGGTCGTTGTGTTGAAGGAATAATGACAACAGATTTGCATAAAAAGGGAACAGCTTACGAATTTGAACTGTGTGGTAAGACGGTTAAAATAGGAGCTATAGCTAAAGGATCAGGAATGATTCATCCTAACATGGGAACTATGCTTGGCTTTATTACTACAGACTGTGCAATCAGCAATGAGATGTTACAAAAAGCTCTTTCCGACACCACTGAAAACACATACAACATGCTTTCTATAGATGGTGACACGTCAACAAATGACATGGTTGTTGTGCTTGCAAATGGACTTGCTGAGAATCCTGTAATTGATTGTGAAAATGCGGATTATTTTAAGTTTAAAGATATTCTTGAAACATTAAACATATACCTTGCAAAGCAAATAGTTATGGATGGAGAAGGTGCTACGAAATACCTTGAAGCTGAAGTCTCCGGTGCGAAGACAAAAGAAGATGCGCGAAAAATTGCCAAAATTATAGTATCTTCAACTCTAGTAAAAACAGCATTTTTCGGTGAAGATGCAAACTGGGGACGTGTTCTTGCAGCAATGGGTCGTTGTGGAGGAGAATTCAATTCAGAAAAAGTAAGAATTGAATTTATATCTAGCAAAAACGATAAATGGGATGACCCAAAATCTATACTTCTAATGGAGCAGGGTACTCCAGTTG
>JAAYFQ010000041.1 GCA_012728165.1 Synergistaceae bacterium
AAGACGTTTTAAAAAGGGCTCCTGAGGTTTTAAAAGAATATCTGCAATGTTGCATCGAGGCCGGGTGGTCTATACCTGAACCGCAAACAGTCGAAGATCTTGAGAAGATAGACGTGGGCGAAGTAATTACAGTAAAGTGCAGGATATAGAAAAAAGCAATTTAAACGAAGTGTGGTCTACCTATTCTTAATGGTCTAGTGGTAATTTAACGGTAAAATGCGTGTCTTTAATCAGGAAAGAGGATCTGGTTACACCGGTCAGATTAGTAACGTGAGCACCGATGTTTTAGATGGAAGATAGGTGAGCTTCGTGATTAAGAATCAATGGTATGTGGTACTAGATTCTAAAGAACTGAAGAAAAACAAGCTTACTGGTGTCACAAGATTCTCTGATAAGTTAGTTTTTTGGAGAGATGAAAACAACGACGCTCATTGTATCTTCGATAAATGCTGCCATAGAGGCGCATCATTAAGAGCAGGCAAAGTTATAGATTACCATGTGGCGTGTCCCTTTCACGGATTCCAATATGATTCAAGCGGAAATGTGACCTGTATACCTGCAAATGGCAAGAATGCCAAGGTGTCGGATAATTATAAAGTAAACGCTTATTTGGTTAGGGAAGCTTATGGATTTATATGGTTATGGTATAGCGACGAACGAAAAAATATTCCTGAAATCCCCTATTTTGAAGATCTGAAAGAAGGATTTTCTTACGGTGGATTTTCTGAAACCTGGGCGGTTCATTATACAAGAGCGATTGAAAATCAGCTTGATGTAGTCCATTTGCCCTTTGTACATACGTCGACAATAGGCAAAGGAGACAAAACGCTTGTAAACGGGCCGGTTGTAAAATGGGAAGACAACTTAATGACTTTTTATGTCAAAAATCAAAAGGACAATGGACACAAAAGCCGGAAAAGCCAAACGAAATAGAGGATTATGAGAAACTATTCCGTTTGCAGTTTCAAATGCCGAATACATGGCAAAACATCATATCGGATAAGATAAGAATAGTAGCTGCATTTGTCCCAATAGATGGAGAACACACCCACATTTACCTTCGTTATTATCAAAATCTCATTAAGCTACGCAGCTTTTGATAATATTTTCTTGAGACTCGATAAGAACAAGTAAGCATTGTTAGAAAGAAAGCAAATGGAAGATGTGTCTGACTTTATTGCCAGACTAACTAGTGCTAAATTTTAATATTTGCAATTGGTTTGACAATATAAGGAGTAATTGAAGATTATAGTGTAACGAGTAATTGTTCAGTTGTAGGAAAGGAGACTAAAAGCCCAAGCGGGGATTTATTCAATTAATTTATTTTTTTTATTTCATCCAACAATAAAGACATCATATAATCACTCTCACGCTCAATATCAAAAGCATGACCAGAAAATAACCAATCAAGCAACAGACCTCGTGCAAGAATGATAATCCTTCTCTTAATGTCTTCATTGCTACAAAAAATATCAAGACTGCCTTCCTCTTTACATTTATTTATAAGGTATTCAAGAATGACATAGATCTGACGATTGTCCATCCGCAAATTATCCTGTTCAAGATGTTTAAGCCCGTGAATGTAGATAAGAGAAAGACTTAGATCTCCTAAAGAAACACTTATGAGTGGTATTCTTACGCAGAATCTTTTTAATTGTTCCATCGCACTCATGGATTTTGACACTGACATGATTCCTAGTTCTTTAAAATACTCCTGATATTGATGATCAATCGCAGCCATCATATATAGTGCAATAGAATCCTTGTCTTTGAAAAAATGGTATATGCTCCCTATTGAGGTTTGGGTAAAAGAAGCTATTTCCTTCATAGTAACATTCTCAAACCCATTTTTTTCGAACAATTCCATTGCACCTTGAAAGATGCGCTGTTTTGTTTTCGCTGATTTTTCAGATCGCGTCAAACCTTTTTTTTTTGTAATCAT
>JAAYFQ010000042.1 GCA_012728165.1 Synergistaceae bacterium
AGAAACCCCCGGTAAAACTGCTATAGCCTGTGCAATTCCAACAAAAAATCCGTCTGACGTACGCACTCGTCCAAAACCAATTTTTATAAAACGGCTCATTAGCAACACTATGCCGGTAACTATAAGTCCAAGAGCAACCATAAGAGAATTCTGACTTACTACTTCTGCAAAGTTTTTCAATGATATTCCTATAATGCCTGTAACTAACGTTCCTAAAATAACAGCCCAACCAAACGACCAACCATCACTTCTTCTTGAATCAGCAGATAAAAAGCCAGAAGACCAACCTGTCAGCAAATCAACAATATCTGAAAAAAAGAAAATTATCGTTGCCATCGCTGTTGAAACATGAAGAACAAGGTCATACGAAAGTGGTGGCATTTCTATACCCAGAAAAATTTTTGCTAACGCTAGATGTCCTGAACTACTGACAGGCAAGAACTCTGTTACTCCCTGTATAAATCCCAATAAAATAACATTAAAGTCCATTCGTATCACCTCTTTGTTTTTTTAGATCCGCATGGCTGTTATGTATACGTTCTATATCAAAGACAACCATTGCTAAATTGTGTGCATGATCTCCAATACGTTCAAGATTGCTTAGTATTTCTATAAATGAAATTCCTCCTCCTGGCGAGCACGTACCTCCTGTCAATCTCTCTATATGAGTTGTTCTTAATTTTTTCTCCATTGCGTCTATTTCATCTTCTAATACCATAACCTCTTTTGCTATTTCCGGGTCTTCTTTTCTCAATGCATCAACACTTTTAGAGACTGCCGATATTACGATTTCAAACATCATACGGCACTCAAACTCTGCAGTACTCGAAAAAGTCAGTTTTTCTGCATCCAAATATTGATACACCTCTACAAGGTTGGTTACATGGTCGCCCATACGTTCAATATCACCGACGCCTCCTGTGCAAGAATTAAGCAAGAATGATAAGTCCGAAGAAAGTACTGTCTGACCTAATTTTATTGTGTAGTTTATTATATCGCGAGTAAGTTCATTAACATTACTTTCTCTTCTCAATATTTTTTTTATTAGTTTTTCATTACCTGTAAGAATGAGCTGCTCAGACATTTCAAGCATTTCGAGTGCTATCCCGCCAAGCCTCACCATTTCCATACGCACAGCGTCGACTGCTGCTGCAGGGGAAACTGAAAGCAAAGTTGGGTTAAGATACTTTGGCCCAACAGGCTCTGCTTCAGTATCATCAGATATTATTTTTTTAATTAAAAAGGCATACTGTTTCACAAACGGGAGAAACATAAGAGCAATCACTATGTTGAAAATAGTGTGGGCATTCGCTACTTGTCTTGAAATATCAGAAGATGTTAAAAGTATTAGCTTAGTATATAAAGGTAGAATTGCAAAAATAACAGCCGTTCCAATTATTTTTATAAGAACATGTGAAAGTGCCGCCTGTTTAGCAGAGTGATTTGCGCCAAACGAGGCTATGACAGCTGTTATTGTTGTTCCTATATTGTCACCTAATATAATTGCAATGGCGGTTTCTAGAGGTATTACACCTTGAATAGCTATTGCCATGGTAAGGCCTACTGTGGCGGAACTAGATTG
>JAAYFQ010000043.1 GCA_012728165.1 Synergistaceae bacterium
AATGCTATTTATGGAATGACAGGCGGTCAGATGGCCCCCACCACGCTGCTAGGTCAAAGAACCACAACAACTCAAGATGGTCGAGATGCAAAGAAAGCTGGATATCCAATGCGCATGTGTGAAATGTTAGCTACCCTTGAAGGGCCTGCATATATCGAAAGAGTTTCATCTGCAAAGCCAGCACATCTTCCAGCGTTAAAAAAGGCAATAAAGAAGGCATTTCAGAACCAAATAGACAACAAGGGTTTTTCATTAGTAGAGGTGTTGTCCACTTGTCCGACTAACTGGGGAATGAGACCGAATCAAGCTTGTGACTGGTTAGTAGAAAATATGATTCCTTACTATCCACTTGGATTGTTCAAGGATTTCGAATAGAGGAGGAATGTAAAAATGACAAATTTTTTACGCACACTCTTCTGTGCAGGTTTTGGCGGTCAAGGAGTAATGGTTCTTGGGCAGCTTGTTGCATATGGAGGAATCAAAGAAGGACGTTATGTTTCATGGCTTCCTTCTTATGGACCCGAAATGCGAGGTGGAACTGCTAACTGCGGCGTTACTGTCAGTGATGCTGAAATTAGTTCTCCGTTTGTATCAGCATCTGATGTTGTGGTCGCACTTAATCAACCATCACTAGATAAATATGAATTAGCTGTTAAACCCGGCGGAATTTTAATTTACAATGATGACATCGCTACATACAAACCCACACGTAATGATATTAAAGTTATTCCTATTCATGCTACTCAGATTGCTGAAACAGTAGAAAATTCACGTGCAGTGAATGTCGTTATGTTGGGTGCTCTTATAGCAGTTTCGGAGTATATTTCAGACGATACAGCGAAAATAACTATTACTGAGAAGCTTGGGGCAAGAAAACCTCAATTTTTGGAAAGCAACCTCAAAGCTTATGAACTTGGTCGCAAAGCTGGATTAGAGTTTAAATAGTATTTTAAATTACTAAAGATGTTGATAAACACCGGATGCTTGATTTATATCAAATGTCCGGTGTTTATTATATCCTCACAAAATCTCCACATTTATATCATAAAATAAACACATTCCATTGTTATTATTACTTTATCAAGTATTTAAAATCTAAATATTTGAGAAATAATAAATTAAAAACATGGAGGTTACAAAATATGAAAAAGTATTTAGCAGCATTTGTTCTTGTTTTAGTTTGCGCAAGCGGTGCTATGGCATACCAGAATAACGGTACGCAATGCTCACAGAGTGGGGCCCGTATGAATATGAAACGTAGTATGGAAAATGCAACACCTGAAATGAAAACAAAATTTCAAGAGGTAAAAAAACTTCACGAAGAACTTAGAACCGAACTTACTAAAACAACTCCAAATGAGACAAAGGCTCGTAATCTACACGTTGAAATTCAGAAATTAAACCATGAAATGTCGAATGCACGTTTTGAAGACCGCCTCAAGAATCCTTCTGCGTATAAGACAAGAGGTAATAGGAAATCAAATCTTTCTCCAGCAGAAAAAGCAAAAATGGATTCGCTAAAAAAACTTCGTGACGAAATGCAAACCGAATTCAACAAGGACAAACCTAATGAATCAAAGCTTCGCTCATTGAACAAAGAGGCTAATGTTTTGAAAACAGAGCTAGGCGATATTAGATTTGAAAACAGGCTTAAAAACCCCACTAAAGGCGATGCCAGAGGCAAAAATAAACAACGGAAAAAATAATCTAATTTTTATAGATTGTTAATAAATAACAGAAGTAATATCCTTCCAATGAAAGCGTAGCAAAAATTTTGCTACGCTTTTAAAATTAGGATTTACAAAGATTAAATTTAAGTAATTTATAATAAGCTTAATTAATCTGCATTTTAGTAATTACCATAATTCTTACGTTTCCTAAACTTATATTTTGTTAGAATTTTTGAAAAATAAAAATAAAGATATATGTCTTTAACTGTTTTATATGTCATTAGCCACTATATGTATTGATTTTTAAAATATCGCAAACGGTTTTGTAGAACTGAAAATCTTTTACTGAGTAGTTTTTCGTATTTTAAAGCTGGCAAAAGATATAATGTATTAAGGTAAATGAATCAATAATAAAATGTTGATATTGAGAGGCGGGTTTGCATGAGGATACTTATAGTTGAGGATGAATCTGCAATAGCCGAAGTAGAAAAAGCATATTTAGAGCGAGACGGCTACAGTGTTGATGTTGCTGCAGATGGACTGAAGGCATTAGAGTTTTTTAACTCTGAAGCAATCTATGATTTAATATTACTTGATCTTATGTTGCCTGGAATGCAGGGGATAGACGTATGCAGGGAAATTCGCAGAAAATCAAACGTCCCTATCATAATGGTGACAGCCAGAAGTGGAGAGGTCGATGTGATTTCTGGTCTTGATGCTGGCGCAGATGATTATATAGTTAAGCCATTCAGCCCTAAGATTCTTATGGCACGCATACGCTCAAACTTGAGAAAGTCAGAGTCATCTGATGTCGCCTTTTCGCAAGTTATCGAAGTAGGCGATTCGCTTAAAATAGATGTGAGCAACTTTACAGTTAAGAATAATGATGAAGAAATTTCTTTAACTCGTAATGAATTTCTTATTCTTTCTAAATTGGCAGAGCGTCCAGAAAAAACATGGAGCAGAGATGAATTGATTACTTATGCATTGGGTTATGAATATGATGGCTTTGAACGCTCAATAGATAGTTACATCAAAAACATCAGAAAAAAGCTTGCTGGACCAGAACACGAAAACGGATATATTCTTACAGTTCACGGTTTTGGTTACAGGATATCGGAGAAATAGAGATGATAAATAAGAAACGATCACTTCGCACACAGATGCTTCTATCATATGTAGGAATTGTTATTATCTGTATGCTTGTTATTCCTATATCAATATCAAAGCTTCTTGATTGGCAGTTCAAGCATTTTGTTGAGAACAAGTTGCTTGAAGACAGACAGGAAGCTGTTCTCTTTCTAGAGGATATATATAGTCGTGGAAATTCATGGAACAGCGAGCTTTTATCCAAACTACATGGAGGATTTTTACATTGGCCGATTATAAAAGCAACCGTATACGATAAGGACGGTGCTTTTGTAAAAACTTTTTCAAAACAAAGCAAGCGTGGTAGACGTAGAAAATTGCCACTTGACGCAAGAATTGAAAATAGAGAAACAATAAAATTGGTGACCTTTGATGAAAAACTTTTAGTAAACGGTCGTGAAGTAGGCAGAGTTAGTTTTACTACAATGTCTTTCAAAGATGGGCCAGAAGCGGCATTTTTAAATAAATTTAATAAGCTTTTATATGCAGGTGTAGCTTTTATGCTTGTAATAGCAGTCTTAATAGCATTTATTATGGCAGAAAGAATTATTCGTCCAATTTTAAATGTTATAAAACGTGCTTATAAAATAAGTAAGGGTAGTTACGAGATGGATGATGAAATTAATTCTAATATTACCGAGATACAGGCGCTTATAGACAGCATAAACCGACTTGGATTAGGACTTGAGACACAAGAGCTATTGCGAAGAAGACTAATGTGCGACATAGCTCATGAACTTCGTAATCCTGTTGCAATTGTTAAATCTCACCTTGAGGCATTTGAAGATGGAGTTTGGGAGCCAACGCAACAGCGCTTAAAACTTACAGTAGAAGAAATAGACAGACTGTCTAAACTTATTTCCGAAGTAGAAACACTTTCCGTTATTGAAGGAGAGAATAGCGGGTTGGTGTTTTCAGAAGTTAATTTTTCAAATGAATTAGAAAAGTGTCTTTTAGTTTTTGATCCTCTTTTTAAAAACAAATCAGTTACATTGCTTCACGACATAGAGCCAAATGTAAAAGCTATTGTTGACATACAAAAAATACGTCAGGCAATCGGGAACCTTCTTTCAAACGCTTTGCACTACACCGAAACTGGCAACAGGGTAATGTTTTCGTTTAAACAAAATAAGAACAACATCGTTTTTTCTGTTAAAGATGACGGCATAGGAATATCCGAGAATGATTTACCAAACATATTTGAACGTTTTTACAGATCAGATAGATCGCGCTCTAAAGCTAGCGGAGGGATGGGCATAGGATTGGCAATTACCAAAGCTATAGTAGAAGCCCACGGAGGAACGATAAATGTTGAAAGCATCGATGGCAAAGGCAGTACATTTACTGTCCAAATCCCTTTAAAAAAATCAATAGAAGATGGGGAGTTGATCTAATTGAGGGCTAATGTGATTACAAAAAGAGTTTTGTTGGGGTTTGTCTTTAGTCTTATAATGTCCAGCTGTCTTTTTGCATCTGGACCACTCACTCTTGAAGAATGTATAGATATAGCTCTAAAAAACCATCCTGATCTTGAAGCAGCTAAAGGAAAGATTGCTTCTAAAAAAGCTGTTATTTTACAAAAAAAATCGGGAGGTCTTCCTCAGCTTTCAGGATCTGTTGGTTACACTCGAACAGGAAACTCGACAACGATTGGTGATTCAGGAAACTATGGCACATCCGCTATGTTAGAACAGTCGATTTATGACTGGGGAAAACGTCGGTTAAGCGTCAAGAATGCTAAGCTAGAGACAGAGGCAACGACGGATGATTATCTCACAACAAGGGATAAGGTTATTGCAAATGTACGTATAGCTTACTATGCACTAAACAGTGCTACTAGACGCAACAAGGTTGCGCAAACGAGATATGATAACTACCAAATGAGATTGAAATGGGCCAAGTCATATTATGAGATAGGAACGAAACCGAAAATAGAGGTAACAAAAGCTGAAACCGATCTCGCAAATTCTAAACTTGCTTTAGTTCGTACAGAATCTGCGATGGAGCAAAGCCGTGTACAACTTGCATCTGATATGGGAGATGCAAGTTTGAAATTAAAAGAAGTTGATGATGTCCTTGGATTTAACAACTGGACTATTGATGTGAATGAGGCTGTAAATTTAGCTTTTTTAAATAGACCCGAACTTGCTGCAAAAAAGAAAAGAGTTGACCAAGCAGCGACTTCTCTCGAAATTGAAAAAAAAGGACTTATGCCAAGTTTGAATGTGGCAGCTGGTTATAGTTGGGCAGGAGTACATCCATTTGACACCAACGGTTGGACAGCAAAAGTAGCGGTAAGTATTCCTATGCTTGATGGCGGCTTAACAAAGGGCAGAGTCCAAGCTGCAACAGCTGATCTTACGACATCAAATGCAGAAATGGCAAGTCTTGAAAACTCTGTAACTCTCGAAGTGCGTAAAGCATGGGAGTCTTTGCGAGAAGCCAAAGAAGCACTTGTTGCATCTATGGAAGCAGAGATTCAAGCTAAGGAAACTTATGCTCTAGCAGAGGGGAGATACAAAGCTGGAGTCGGAAATAGCCTTGAAATATCAGATGCTGTGGAGAGTTACTCTATAGCACAGACAAACACAGTACTTTCTCTTTATGAATGCAAAGTTGCGCAGCTGGCACTTGAAAAAGCTATGGGAGGACTCGAACAATGAAAATGAACAAAACAAAAAAATACTTTAATAAAAAAATCTTATTCGTTTTTGTGCTTTCTCTTATTTTATCAAGTGGAGCTTACTGGTACCTGAGTAATAAGAAAACGGATATACAGTATAAAACTGCAGAAGTTATAAGAACTGATTTGCGTTCTGTAATAGAGGCAACTGGAACACTTGACGCCGTTGAGACTGTAGACGTTGGTACTCAAATTTCAGGAACTGTTAAAAAAGTTTATATTGACTATAACAGCGTTGTAAAAAAGGGAGATCTCATTGCTGAGATAGATTCACAAACACAGCAGGCTGACGTTTTACAAGCTCAAGCAAACCTCATGTCAGCAAGAGCAGATCTTATGAATTATCAGGCTGTTTTGGCTAATGCTCAAAAAAACCTTAATCGAACTACTCAGCTTTTTCAAAAGGACCTTGTCTCCAAATCTGACGTAGATGCTGATGAAAGAGCGTTGTTAACAGCTAGAGCTCAGGTAGCTGGAGCAAGTGCAAAAATACAACAGTACAATGCTTCTTTAACAAAAAGCAAAATCACTTTAGGCTATACAAAAATATATTCACCAGTTGATGGTGTAGTTATCGCTAAGAATGTTGATACAGGACAAACAGTTGCCGCAAGCTATCAGACACCAAGTATAGCTGGAATTGCTAGAGATTTAAATCAGATGCAAGTTGAAGTTAATGTTGACGAAGCAGATATAGGAGGAGTCAAAAATGGACAAAAAGCCCAGTTCACTGTTGATTCACATCCCACAGAAATATTTAAAGGTTTAGTTACACAGGTCCGTCTTTCACCAACCACTTCTAACAACGTTGTGACTTATACTGTCATTGTTAAAGTCCAAAACAGGAATGGAATGTTGATGCCAGGCATGACCGCAAATGTCTCCCTGATAGTACAAGACGCCAAGGGTGTACTAGTAGTTCCAAACAGTGCATTTAGATTTAAACCAATTGATATAACCACAAAAGTTAATGAAAGCATGGGCAGTGGGGCTAGACCTGGGGCTCGCAGGTCAAATATAGTAAAAGCTTCAACTCCGACTGTTTATCTGATTGAGAAAAAGGAACCCGTAAAAGTCGAAGTAAAAAAAGGCATAACAGATGGGCAAAAGACAGAAATCCTCTCAGGACTTAAAGAGGGAGACCAAGTCATAACCGGCATTATTGTGACAGCTGAGGGTAAGTGAATGGCCTTAGTTGAACTAAAAGGAATTAGAAAGAGTTTTATTCTTGGAGAAGAAGAAGTTGAAATACTTCACGGTGTTGATCTCTCTGTTGAAAAAGGTGAGTTTGTCGCCATGATGGGACCTTCAGGATCAGGCAAATCAACAACTATGAATATTTTAGGTTGTCTTGACAAGCCAACTAAAGGGACTTACTTACTTAACGGTGATGACGTGAGTGATCTTGACAATGACCAGCTTGCTGACATACGAAACAGCATGATAGGTTTTGTATTTCAAGGATTTAACCTGTTACAAAAAACAAGTGCACTTGAAAATGTTGAACTTCCTCTGTTATATGCAGGTGTAGAAAGAAAAACC
Source organism: Synergistaceae bacterium (assembly GCA_012728165.1). GTDB lineage: Bacteria > Synergistota > Synergistia > Synergistales > Synergistaceae > JAAYFL01. Next base: position 7,045 of record JAAYFQ010000043.1, read on the forward strand.
CGCCATAGCAGAGCTAAAGAATCTCTTATAGAAATGGGACTTTCGGATAGAATTTATCACGAGCCATCGCAGCTTTCTGGTGGACAGCAGCAACGAGTTGCTATTTCGCGAGGCATAGTTAACAGAGCTCCAATACTCTTAGCAGATGAACCGACAGGAAACCTTGATTCAGTGACAAGTGATGAAATCATGTCTCTTTTTTGCAAATTAAATTCTGAAGATGGTATCACTATTATTCTCGTAACACACGAACTTAATGTTGCACAGTACGCAAAGAGAATTCTACATTTCAAAGATGGCATTATAACCGACGACAAGATAAACAACGACAGGAGGGGTGTTGTGTGATTTCATCAATAGAAATCGCAAGAACTGCCGTACGCGCACTTCGTCGCAATAAAACTCGTTCTATGTTGACTGCTTTAGGAATAATTATAGGCGTTGCGGCTGTTATAGCTGCCTTTGCTGTCGGAGCTGGTGCAAACAAAAGCATTGATGAGCAAATATCATCATTTGGAAGCAATTTTATAATGGTATTTCCGGATCGCTCAGCTCAACAATCAGGGAATACCATGAGATATTTAACATATGATGACGCAAAAGCTATAGAGGATGAGGTTTCGGGAATAGAAGCCGTTGCTCCCATGATAAATACTTCCGCTACAATTATTTACGGCAACACAAACTGGAGCACAAGCGTTACAGGCAGCACAGAAAAATTTTCACAAGTACAAGATTGGGAAATTGCTCAAGGCAGAGACATCAATGAAAGTGACATTAGACAAGGTGCCAAAGTTGCTGTTGTTGGAAAAACCATAGTAGACAAGATGTTCTTTGGAGAAAGCCCATTAGGACAATCCATAAGAGTTAACAAAATACCGTTTAATGTTATAGGCGTTTTTGTTTCAAAAGGACAATCACAATCGGGAGGTGACCAGGATGATTTTGTCCTTGTGCCTATTACGTCCGCACAAAAAAGACTCGTTCGTTGGACAACTCCAGGACGCATCGGAAACATATACATCAAGGGAGTTTCAATGAATGCGCTTCAGTACATACAAAGTGAAACAGAAGTTTTACTACGTGAGCGTCACAGGATAAAAACAGGGCAAGCTGACGATTTTTCGGTTAGAAATATAAGCCAGATACTTGAGGCACGTCGTAAGACAACAACAATTATGTCTATGTTGCTTGGTTCAATTGCATTTATATCACTTGTAGTCGGTGGAATAGGCATTATGAATATCATGCTTGTTTCTGTCACAGAAAGAACGCGAGAAATAGGGATTCGCATGGCAGTTGGTGCAAAAACTATGGACATCAGAGCTCAGTTTCTTATTGAAGCTATGATTCTTTCAATGATAGGCGGAACGCTAGGTATTATACTTGGTATCTTTACAGGATATGCACTAGCATCGTTGACATCTGCACCACCAATATTTACGGTCTCATCTATATTGTTGGCGTTTTTCTTCTCAGGATTAGTTGGCGTGGGCTTTGGATACTACCCCGCATGGAAAGCATCTCTTCTTAACCCTATTGATGCGCTTAAATATGAATAGCCTTGATTAACCTAACACAGTAACTTTATATTATTTTAGTTACTGCTAATGCTGTTAGTTATACCAGTATTCTTTCCATAAGATAGAGATGTGCTATCTGTTCAAAAGAAATATAAGCAATACATACTTACATTTTTTCTATAAATGACTTAATATAACTAGCATCAAATAAGCAAATAGTTATTTTAATTAGGAAATGGGGAAATAAAAATGCTAAACAGTAAATTACTAGATGATATTGGTAGACAAATACTTAAGATTTTGCAAGAAGAGGGCAGAATCTCATTTAACGAACTTGGACGCAGAGTAGGACTTTCTTCTCCTGCCGTTGCAGAAAGAGTTCGGCGCATGGAAGATTCTGGTATTATCCTTGCTTATAGAGCTGTCGTGGATCATGCACGTGTAGGATATCCTATAATGGCGTTTATAAGGCTTGCTCTTCCTGTTGCTCATCTCTCTCAAGCTGATGAACTTGCAAAGGCTATTCCAGAAGTTTTGGAATGTCATCATCTTACTGGAAGTGATGGAGTGATTCTAAAGGTCGCAGTGTCATCAGTTGGACACCTAGAAGATGTTATAAGTCAGATGGGGACCTGTGGAATGACAACGACATCGATCGTTTTATCATCGCCTGTCTCAGGCCGCCCTCTGAGCGCAACAAAACAATTAGGTATCGAAAGAGGTATCTAGGAGGTTATATTTTGACTAAGATTAACAACATTGCTATAGACAACATTCTTACACGCCGTAGTATTCGCAGATTTAATGTACTTGTACCAGTAAAACAGTCTGATATAGAATGCTTGATAGAGTGTGCTAGTGCTGCCCCAAGCGCGCGTAATTCGCGTCCTTGTCATTTTATTGCAGTTACAAAAAGAGAGTTATTAGATACTCTCTCGAAAACACTTCCACACGGCAAGATGCTTATTGAGGCTACTCTTGCAGTTGTTGTTTGTGGAGAAACAGAACGAGATGGTAATAAATTAGACTATTGGGAACAGGATTGTGCAGCAGCTATGGAAAACTTGCTTCTTGCTGCAAATGCACTGGGGCTTGGGGCTGTGTGGCTTGGTGTCAGACATTCACTTGATAATTTAGAAATGAAATTAAAGTTAATGTTTAAAATACCTGAAAATATAGCCATATTAGGTATAGCCGCGATTGGACATCCTGCGGAGACAAAAGACCCTCATAAAGGAATAATTCCAACGTCTTTTCACTTAAATAAATGGTGAAACCTTTGGTTTTTCGTGGTAAAATAATATAAGCTGTGGAATAAGCGGCGGTATACCGCCGCTTATTATTTGGCAATAGTAGTCGGAGGTTTTTTTATGGATAATAAAAGCAAACAGGGCAATGTTTTTGAAGTTAACAAGGTTGTGACTCTTCCTCTGGAGGAAGAGATAAAAACAAGTTATTTGAATTATGCCATGAGTGTCATTGTTGGCAGAGCTCTTCCAAATGCAAAAGACGGCCTTAAACCAGTTCAACGTAGAATACTTTATGACATGCTTGAGCTTGGTATTCGTCATAATCAACCTACCAGAAAATCTGCACGTATAGTTGGAGACACCATGGGTAAGTATCACCCACATGGTGATTCTTCAATATATGAAGCAATGGCAAGGCTTTCACAAGATTTTAATATGAGATATCCTCTCGTCGAGGGACAGGGTAACTTTGGTTCGATCGACGGTGATCCACCCGCAGCGATGCGTTACACTGAAGCGAGACTTCACTCTCTTGGCGAAGAAATGCTATCAAACATAAATGAAGAAACAGTAGATTGGACGCCAAACTTTGATGAATCTTTGCTTGAGCCCGTTGTTCTTCCTACTTCAATTCCCAATCTTTTAATAAACGGCAGTACCGGTATTGCCGTAGGTATGGCGACAAATATGCCTCCCCATAATATCGGAGAGTCAATAGATGCCTGTTGTGCGGTACTTGAAAATCCCGAAATAGAACTAGGAGAACTTATGACGATAATTCCTGGTCCTGACTTTCCAACGGGAGGCATCATTCTTGGTCGCGAAGGTATTGTTGACGCCTATAGAACTGGACGAGGAAAACTTAGGGTCAGAGGTAAGGTAGATATAGAACAAGGACGCAAAGGTAAAGAAAGCATAATAATCTCTGAAATTCCATATATGGTTAACAAAACTAATTTTATAGAGACAATAGCGAAATGCGTTCAGACCGGAATGATCGATGGCATATCTGATTTGCGTGATGAATCTGACCGTGATGGCATGCGTATCGTAGTAGAAATTCAGCGAGATGTAGATGCTAATTTAGTATTACGCCAACTTTATACAAGAACACAACTTCAAAGCACATTTGGAGTAATAAACCTTGCTGTATTGGATGGAGAAACAAAAGAGTTCTCTCTCAAAGAAATGATTCAGGTATTCCTTGATCACCGTAGGACAGTTGTGACAAGACGTACAGAGTTTAGGCTTCGTAAGGCGGATGAACGTGCTCATATACTAGAAGGACTCCTCCGTGCTCTTGAGGCGATTGACCAAGTTATTAGCATAATTAGAGGTTCTGACGATGCTGCAACAGCTAGAAATAAACTCGTAGAAATTCTAGAATTTACTGAAATACAGGCTCAAGCAATTCTCGACATGAGACTTCAAAGACTTACAGGGCTTGAGCGAGGAAAGATTGATAATGAACTTGCTCAGCTTCTTATGGATATAGAGCGTTTTCGCAGTATTCTTAGCAGTCTTGTCATTCTTGATTCTGTTATAAAAGAAGAACTTCTCGAAATCCGCAGACAGTATTCGGATAAGCGTCGTACTGAAATAGAAGATTTTATCGGAGAAGTTACTGATGAAGACCTGATTCCAGAAGAAGACATTGTTGTCGCATTGAGCTACGACGGTTACATTCGCCGTATGCCTCTTCAAGATTATCGAGTGCAATCGCGTGGTGGCAAGGGTGTCAAAGGAGTTGCTACGAAAACTGAAGACGTAATTGCTCTTCTTACTGTTACTAATACACATAGGACTTTATTTCTCTTCACAAGTAAGGGGAGAGTTTTTGGTATTAGAGGGTTCTCTTTGCCTCAACCGAAGACAGGTAAGGGGAAATTAATAGGAACAATAATAACGCTCGAAAAAGATGAAAGAGTTGTAGCTATTAAAGATAGTCAGCTAGATGGAGTCAAATATGTATTTTTTGTGACGTTTAACGGAACTGCAAAACGTCTTCCTGTTGAAGAACTTGAAGGCCTGACGAGAGCCGGAAGACGTGTCCTCGGCTTAGTAGGGGATGACAACATCTCTTGTGTAAGAGTTACAAGTGGATCTGATGAGCTTCTATTTTCAACAGCCAAGGGGCAGACACTGAGAACCTCAGAGGAAGAGTTTCGCCCGCTGGGCAGACAAGCACAGGGTGTACGTGGCATGAAACTAGCAGACGGTGACCAAGTGGTTGGTTGTGACATCGTAACTGAGGGAAGAGAAGTTCTATTTATAAGTGAATTCGGCATAGGCAAAAGAACGCCATACTCTGAATTTACGAATCGTCATCGTGCTGGATACGGAGTCCGTGCCATGAAGCTTACCAAGAAAACAGGAAAAATGCTGGGAGCTTGGGGAGTTACAGATGATGAGGAAATAGTTGTAATTAGTAGTAAGGGACGTATGGTACGTATTCATACAAGCGAAGTATCAAGCTTAAGCCGCACAGCAACAGGATATACTGTTGTAAGACTCGACTCAGGCGACACCGTAGCAGACGTTAGCATAGTTCGCAGTGAAGACGAAGCGGAATAGCGACTTATGAAATTTGCTCGTGATGGATATCCTGCAATAGTAGGGTTATTCTTTATGGTATTTGGAGCGTCGTTTATTTCTATATACATTTCTATAATACTATTGATACCGTTGGCTATTGTCGTCTGGTTTTTTCGTGATCCAGAACGCATTCCTGATTCGGAAGATGGTTTTCTTAGCCCTGCCGATGGCAAAGTTGTAGAAATTGAAGAAGTTCAACATGAATATACTGGTAATGTAATTAAAATAGGTATATTTATGAATGCGTTTGATGTTCATGTAAATCGTTTCCCTGTTGCAGGTACTGTAGGTTTTACACAGTATGTGCCAGGTAAAAAGTGGTTTGCAATAGCGCCCAAAGCTTCTGAAGAAAACGAACGTTTTTATGTAGGAGCCGAATCTAAGTACGGTAAATTTTTGCTCACGCAAATTGCTGGCATACTCGCGCGCAGAATAGTTTGCAGAGTAAAAAATGGCGATTTTTTGGATAGAGGACAACGTTATGGTATGATAAAACTAGGTTCTAAAGTTGATATATATCTTCCGAATTCGATTGTTCCTTCAGTTGTTATCGGCGAAAAAGTTACAGCTGGTAAAACTGTGATTGGAGTGTTAAAGAAATGTTAAGACGTGATAGACAAGTAAGAAATATTTCTATAAAAAACATTGTCCCTAACATGATTACTAGTGGCAGTGTGTTTTGTGGTGTATCTTCTCTTATTATGTCTTATCATGGGCATTTAGTGCCGTCAGCAGTACTTATATGTTTTGCTGTATTCTTTGATGTGATGGACGGCAGAGTAGCGCGTAGCTTGGGAGGAAGTAGCACTTTTGGTGAGGAGCTTGATAGTCTAGCTGATGCAATAAGTTTTGGCGTTGCTCCCGCTTTCCTAATGTATGTTGCTTATGCAGGCATACAGGCTGGCATATTAGGTGCGCTTGCATCCTTTTTCTTTGTTTTGTGTGGAGTTTTGCGACTTGCTCGTTTTAATGTTACTCATGCCACGGAAGGCCCGTTTCAGGGATTGCCAATTCCAGCCGCAGGAGTGACACTCGCATCATTCGTTCTTGCAAAACTAGAGGTATCACCATTTTTTGCAATGACATCTATGATTTTTGTCGGTGGTCTTATGGTAAGTTCTGTTCCTTACTGGAACGCAAAGAAACTTACAAAGAATAATGTTAATAAATTTAAACTTTATTCTCTTATAGGATTTATTATAATGTGTTTTGTTCTCTTAAGAGAAAAAGCTTTTTTGTTAGTGTCTCTAATGTATATTGGAATGGGGCTGGCAAAAATGGACTGTGCTGAATGGCTTTTAAATGATGAAGCAACAGCTAGTGAAAAAAAATAGAAAATATATTTCTTGGTTGAGCATATTGCAAAATACTTCCCGACTTTGAGCCAATATCAAAGTCGGGGTTTTTTGAAAGAAGGTAAACGTATGAAAAAAATTATGACAGGCAATGAAGCTATAGCACGTGGTGCTTGGGAGGCCGGAGTTCACATAGCAGCGGCATACCCCGGAACACCTTCTACAGAAATCCTTGTTAATCTTTCAAATTACAAAGAAGTGTATTCTGAATGGTCAGTAAATGAAAAAGTCGCCCTGGAGATTGTTGCCGGTGCAAGCATTGCTGGAAGTAGAGCTCTTGCTGCGATGAAGCATGTAGGACTTAATGTTGCGGCAGATCCTCTTTTTACCCTTGCATACACAGGCGTTAACGGTGGTCTTGTTATAGTTACGGCTGATGACCCTGGACTTTTTAGCTCTCAAAATGAACAAGATAATAGGTATTATGCGTCACATGCGAAACTTGCTATGCTTGAACCGTCTGACAGCCAAGAATGCCTTGACTTCGTAAAACTTGCTTTTGAAATATCAGAGAAATTTGATACACCGATACTTTTTCGTATTACTACACGTATTTGTCACAGTAAAGGGTTAGTTACTCTTTCTGACCGCACAGAAGTTGCTGTAAAGGACTATGTGAAAGACGTTTCAAAGTATGTTATGGCACCATCAAATGCTAAAAAACGCAAATTTACAATGATTGACCGTATTGAAGCTCTCAAAGAGTATAGCGAAACTACGTTGTTAAATAAAATAGAAATAGGAACGGGCAAAATCGGAATAATTACCAGCGGCATTTCTTATAACCATGCAAGAGAAGTTTTTGGAAATGAAGCTTCATACCTTAAATTAGGTTTTACTTGGCCTTTACCTGCTGAAAAAATCAAAAAGTTTTCCTGTTTAGTCGAAACACTCTACATCATAGAGGAAAATGAGGCTTATATTGAAGATTTCGTAAAAGGTTTGGGTATAAAATGCGTTGGTCGTGAGAAGTTGCCTTGGGTTGATGAGCTTACTCCGGAAAAAATACGCCGTGCTTTTTGTCCTGAAATTAAAGAGGATGAAGGCTATTCAATCGAAGTGAAAGTTCCCCCCCGCCCTCCTGTTCTCTGTCCCGGATGTTCGCATAGAGGTTTTTTCTATGAAGTTGCAAAGTATTTCAGCTGGTCTAACTATCTTATCCAGCCATCAACAATGT
>JAAYFQ010000044.1 GCA_012728165.1 Synergistaceae bacterium
AATTATGCGTGGCGAATGGCTTTAATGGCATCAAAACGCTATGGTTCAAAAGATATTGCTGATTTTGTAATAGGTTTGATAAGGTTAAATATAGAAGAAAAAAGCGGAACAAGTGCGGGGTGGTATTCATTAGAAACTTTAGTGATATCACTTTTGACAAAGGGATAATTCAATTTTATAAAAAACACAACAACAAAATAGCGGAGTTAAACTCCGCTATAAATTTGCTAAATGAAAATGTAAAATGAATCTGATCAGTTAAACAGACAGACTTTTTACTTTTTCAGCCATAGTTGATTTTCGGCGAGCTGCAGTATTCCGGTGGACGACGCCCTTAATGACCGCTTTATCCAGTACACCCTGAGCTTCGTTCAGTCTCTTTGTTGCAAGCTCGGTATCTTTCAGTTCAACTGCTTCAAGAAGTTTCTTTACTGCATTTTTGCAGCGTGACTTCCAAAAGCGGTTGTATATGCGGTTTTTCTCTGCAACCAGAACTCGTTTCTTAGCTGATCTTTTATTTGGCAATGCCGTCACCTCCTTCATTAAAGACAGAGGATATATTAGCACATAAATAGGTAGTTCCGCAAGTTTTGTTTGTGTTTTATATGATTTTTATGTAAAATAGCTCTGTTTGAGAACTTTTGTCATAAGAATTATCTTGCTCCATGTTGAAGTCTATGATATATTACTTTAGTTACCAAAAAGGGAATAAAGGGTGGAAATGAACCACAGGAGGTGTAGTCTGTGAAACGAACATATCAGCCGCATAATACAAGCCGGAAACGTTCAATGGGCTTTTTGGTGCGCTCTGCCTCTCCAAGTGGACGTCGTATTTTAAGAAATCGCCGTCGCAAGGGTAGAGCACGTCTCGCCGTCTAAATAGTCATGAACTTTGGCTTTTCCTCCGCGGATAAGTTAAAACGCGGATGGCAGTTTGACATTGTATTCCGCACCGGACGTCGTGAAACTGGCGAGCTGGTGCGGTTATTCTTTCTTGAGAGACCTTCAGAACCTAGAAAGATCGGTGTAACAGTAGGAAAGAAAATCGCGAATGCTCCTGAAAGATCGAGAGGACGCAGAATGCTAAGAGAGTCATTCAGAAGGCTAATTCCTTGGATTAGGGATGGAGTTTGGGTAGTAGGGTCCTTGAGAGAAAGGGCGTTGCCTCTTTCAGCGAAGGACATTTATATGGACATAGCCCCAATGCTTAAAAGAAGAGGCTTAATGAAAGAAGATTGGCCCGGTACTGACTGGGATATAGATAGCAAACAGAAACAATGAAAATAATTTCATCTTTATTTTCACTTTTGATTAAGTTTTATCAATCAACCGCCTCACTCTTTCTAGGTGGCGGAAAATGTAGATTCTATCCTAGCTGTTCAGAATATACCTTAGAATCTATAAGAAAACACGGTTCCGTCCATGGTCTTTTTCTGGGGTTTGTTAGAATATGTCGCTGTGGTCCATGGAGTGCAGGTGGATACGATCCAGTACCTGAACCAGGTAGTATTGGAATTAGGATTTGGTTAGGGAAATTATTTAGACGAACTTCGAAAGGTTAGGTGTATATATTGGGCGCAATTTGGAGCAGTGCAAGTCAACTTCTTCGTATGGTTCTTGAATTTTTTTATGGAATTACAAATTCATATGGACTAGCAATAGTCCTTTTAACAGTAGTCATAAGGGTCATTCTTTATCCTCTTAATCAGAAACAGCTACTAAGTATGCAGCATATGCAGAAGATTCAACCTAAGCTAAAAGTTCTTCAGGAAAAATACGCAAATGACAAACAGAAACTAAATGAAGAGATGATGCTTCTCTACAAAGAAAATAAAGTTAATCCAGCAGCGGGTTGTTTACCGCTTCTTGTGCAACTTCCGATACTTATACTTCTTTTTAATGTATTACGTTCTTTTGATTTTGCAGGAACATCTTTTATGGGAATCCTTCTTGGGTCCTCAACAATAGCCGGGCTTGCTCAAGCAGTGGGCGCTGAGTCTGTAGGCAAAGGTGCGTACCACATGATGACAGTCTTTAAAACTGCATTTAATAATCCTGCCGGACTTATACATGTTAGTTACTACTTAGGAAATCTTGTTCTTCTTGTTACTATTTCTTTTCTTACATGGGCACAGCAGAAAATGTCCAGCGGAGATAATCCGCAGATGGCTACAATGGGAACAGTAATGCCGTTTTTTATGGGTTTTATATGTTTGTCCATGCCCGGAGGCGTTATGCTTTATTGGGGACTTTCATCATTAATTGGTGTAGTTCAGCAATACTTTGTAATGAAAAAGGCAAAAGAAGAAATGAAAATAAAGCCAACCCTTCATAAAAACAAACCATCACAAAATCATGATGACGATGACGATGACGAGTACGAAGATGATGACGAGTATGAAGACGACGACGAGTATGAAGACGACGATGATGATGATGAAGAAGAGGGAGACTAGGCATGGCTCGCGATAGAGACGAACAAGCGCCGCTTCCAGAAATAGACTGTGCTGTCCTTGAATGTGTCTCTGTTGAAGAGGCATGTGCAAGAGGCGCCCAGATTTGGGACATTAAGCCTAGTGACATAGAGGCTAAGATTTTGACAGAAGACAAGAAGTTTTTCGGATTGTTAGGATCTAATTTAAGAGTTGAAGTTTGCCCTTTTGCTCCAGTTTCTTATATAAAATCATGTTATCTTATGAATGATATTTTAGAAAAAATGGATCTTGATTTGATTCCAGAACTTACAGATGATGGAATGATAAACCTTGTAGGTGAAGATGCCGGAGTCGTAATAGGAAGATATGGAGAAACACTAAAAGCGTTGGAGTATCTCACAAATCTTATCTGTCACTATGATACATCAACAAGGCGAGTACGCCTTGACTGTGGTGGGTACAGAGAACGCAGAGAGCAGACCCTTGCTCGTCTTGCGGAATCAGTTGCTCGCGAAGCTATACGTAAAGGTGGTCCAGTAAGCCTTGAGCCGATGTCCAGTTGGGAGCGTCGACTGGTACATATAGCTCTAAGAGATAACGATGAAGTTGAAACAAACTCAACAGGAGAAGAACCGTTTAGACGTGTTGTAGTTCACCCTATTTCAGATTCTTCTTATCAAGCTTAAGAATTTAGAAGGCAAACATACTGCCGCTATACTTCAAAATAATATATAGAAGTTATTAATTTATATTAAAATAAATAGAGCCTGTAGCGTATCACGCTACAGGCTCTATTTATTTATGTTAATAGGTAAAATTAACGAAAAAACCTAAGTAATATTATAGATTATAAGATTGCGTAAATCGTTATAATAAAGTTGAATATGAATGAAATTTAAATTCTCAAAAAGAAGGAGAGGTATCTCGATGAATAAAGAGAAAATAGCAAATACTACAAAAAAGGTTCTAATTGCTGGGATTGCAGGAATATTAATTTTCGCTGGCGGAGCGTTTGGATCGTATATTGCAAGTAATAAAATTACGTCATTCATTCCAAAGACCACTCCTCAGACTGAATCAACACCTGTTTCTAAGGTTCAAACACAAAATGTTTATAATGGAAATCCTATAGTTGAAATAGCAAAACGTAGTTCGGGTGCAGTTGTTAATATTGATGTGGAAACTATGGTCAAACAGCGTTCTGCGTCGTCACCATTTAATGGAGATCGATTTTTTGAGGAGTTTTTTGGTGAAAGATTTTTTCCCGAGAGTCAAGAAAGAATGGTTCCAAGAAAAGGAAAAGGCTCTGGATTTATAGTATCCACGGAAGGCTATATTCTTACAAACAGTCATGTTGTAGAAAATGCAGACGAGATAAAAGTAACGCTTCTTGACGGGCGTTCTTTTACAGCAAAGAAGGTTGGACAAGACCCTACATTTGACCTTGCTGTTATAAAAATTAAGGCTAAAGATCTGCCTGTTATTCCTCTAGGAGATTCCGATTTGACAGAAGTTGGAGAATGGGTAGTTGCGATAGGTAATCCTTTGGGATTTGAAAACTCGGTAACAGCGGGCGTCATTTCTGCGAAAAACAGAACACTCCAGGCTCCAGGTGTTAATTTTCAAGGATTTCTGCAGACTGACGCTGCAATAAATCCTGGTAACAGTGGCGGTCCGCTCATAGATCTTAAAGGAAATGTTGTTGGTATAAATACGGCAATAGTGCCTTATGCACAGGGTATTGGATTTGCGGTACCAGTAAACATGGCAAAACAAATAATGGATGATCTCATAAAGCATGGAGAGGTTCGCAGAGGTTGGCTAGGTGTGACCGTACAGCCTTTGACTGCCTCACTAATAGAATCGTATAAGATTCCGGTAAAAGAAGGTTCTATCGTTGCCGATGTACAGAGGGGTTCACCCGCACAAAAATACGGACTTGAACGCGGTGATGTAATCGTTTCGATAGGCAATCAAAAAGTGAAGAATAGCCAGGATGTAGTTTTTTTCGTTCGCAATAAGTTATCGGGCGATAAAGTTGCATTTGAAATATACCGCGATGGAAAGAAAAAAACGATAGATGTTGTACTTGGAGACATCATTGGCTCTAAGCCTACTGGAAAATCTAGTAATTCTGGACAATCAGAGAGCAGTGGTTTAAAGAAAGCAACTAGAATGGGTGTTACGGTCGTAGAAAATAATACAGAAGTACGCGAGCGTTATAAAATTAACGAAAACGAAGGACTTGTTGTAATTGATGTTAAGCAGGGTTCGGGAGGACATCAACTTGGACTAAGACCAGGAGATGTAATTTTAGAAGTTAATAAGAAAAAAATGCACTCTATAAATGATTGGAATAAGGAAGTGGGCGATAAAAACAGTCCACTTGCTCTGCTAGTCTCAAGAGGTGGACAGACACTGTTTATTTCAGTTGAAATATAATAATTTAGCTTGTTTGAGTTGCAGAGAGTACGCAAAGATAACGTTTTTTTCGTGTGCTCTCTATTCTAATGATAGAATATACAAAGATTAGTACCTTAAATAAAAATAGTTTGGAGGAATTGTAATGACAGAGGTAAAGAAAAAAGACAACGGAGAAGTTTGGCATGAATATATAGGTGATAAAAAGCTCCAAGCCGAGCAGAGTATCGAAGAGTTAAAAGAAGAGGTTGAATCCCTCAAAGAGCTTCTCGCAAATAAAGTTCCCCGTCGTGTAAATTTCGACAAATTAAAAGAAGCACTTGGTGATGGTTCCGATTATGTGCTCAATGCCATTAGACCCATCATTGAAAGATACGAAGAACCAGGTAAGCAAGCAGTAGAAAAAGTCGGCACAAGAGTTTCTGATAACCCATTCCTTTCAGTAGCAGCTGCTTTTGGCGCGGGAATCGTAATAGGAACAGTTTTAAACTTTTGGTCCAAGACTAACTCAAACGATTAAAATAATTACAACTCACAAAGAAAGAGGTGAGTCCCGTGGGCAACTTGTCTAATATAGTTATCAGGTTTTTTGAGCTCTTAGAAGCAGAAGGTCGTGTGGCCAAGCGTAACGCCATTTTGGTAATAAGGAGTTTTCTCTACCTCTACTTCGGTGCAGTTTTTGTACTTGTAGGTGTTATGGTAGGATTTACTATCCTTTACTTATGGTTGAGAACTTATAGTGGAGTTTATGTTGCAGGCACGATTGTAGCTATTTTATTGTTAGCGATAGGATTAATTATGATGTGCAAAGGTAAACCATGGGCTAAAAATATACCTTCTGGTATAGCTAAGGCGAAAAAAGATGGCGGAGATATTATTGAAAAGCAGTGAAGATATAGCCCTTTGTAAGGCTAAAGATAATTTTATTGATTCTATGAAGGCAGCAGATCCAAAGAATTTGATTCGCAGCAACCCTGTTCTTGTTTTGTCTGCAGCGCTTGTTTTGGGTATTGCTTTCAAAACTTCAGGCAGAAAAATATTTAAATTAATTTCGCCAGGAGCGCTACTTTTATCAACGATATTACGCAAATAAACAATAAACCCTTTACACGAGTTCGTGTAAAGGGTTTATTGTTTATTAACAACTTGTATCACATATTTATAATTAAACATAAAAGGTTTATTAATAATAAGTTAAGTGTTTTGATGTCGAAATAAAAAGATTTAATACGGGATGTAAACGTTACTTTTAGATTGACAGTCAAGTTTTAAATAGCATTTTAAAACTATGAATAGGTTGAAGTTTTTGGGTTAGCGTTGTTGTTATTTTGATCAAGCTTATCTTTATTTTATGTTTTAGTCGATAAATAACAGACATAGAATAACCAATTGCTTCAACTTAAATCTATAAAGGAGCTGGCATACAGCGATGAAAAGAGCAACTGTTTGTTTTTTCCTTTTCTTAATTATCTTCTGTTTTATGTGTACTTCTTCTTGTGCAGAAGAGCAATATTTTGAAGTAGCAAAAACCGAAGAATTAATATGTTACATAGACATAAAATCTATTGAGGATAGAGACGAGTCTGTATTTGCTTTGACAAAAGTAGTTCCAATGGGGCAATATTTAATTGAATGTAAGCAAATATACGGAGAAAATATAAGCTATTTATTAAGTTCTTCTGCTTATTTCAAAAAATACAAGCGACAAAAAATATTATCCATTATTGCTTATGATAAATTAAATAAAGTAATAAAGTCAGATAAATTTGACAGTCATGAGTGGACAGCAATTGTTCCTGATAGTATTGAGGAGAAACAGTATGATGATATTATGCTGATCAACTACTATAAACAAAAAATCAAGATCAACTAAAGCCATATCTCGAATCAAACATAATTAGAATGTGATACATTCAAGAACAAAACTTGATGATATCCAGTTGCAAAGTATATACGATTTATTGGTTATTTTGTCTGTTAAATACATATTTCTGAGAATTTAACGTAACTATTAAATAATGATTTGTCACAAATAGAGGTAATAATATCAGCGTGTGATTATTGCACGCTGATATTATTATTAAAATGGTTCATGTATTAGCGACCTGCTACAAATCGAACTCTTACTAATAAGAGGGTAAAAAAATACCCCTGCCGTAGCAAGGGTTTAGATTCTAATGGAGGCGGCACCCCGATTCGAACGGGGGATGGAGGATTTGCAATCCACTGCCTTAGCCGCTTGGCTATGCCGCCACGTGGAAAAGTATATCAACCTATTGGTAGGGTGTCAAGACGGTACAACTCTAACATTCTATAAGCAAGTAATATAAAGCTTGTGCAAAATTATACTTGCAATATAATTATAATGCGTTACTGTGTATAAAAAATTCTAAGACCAATATTACTTGAGTTTTATGTAAAGGCAGAGGAAGTTAATGAGAATATTTGCAATTAATCCTGGCACAACCAGCACTAAGATTGCGCTCTATGATGATACTGTTGAATTGTGGAGAGAGAACATACTATATACACGTGAACAACTCTCAGTTTTTGAAACACCAGAAGATGAGAAAGATTTAAGATATGACGATGTTATTTCTGCTTTAAAAAAACGTGGAATTAAAACAAATGACTTGGATGCCCTTGTTGGAAGAGGCGGACTTCTGCACCCGTTGTCTGGTGGAGCCTGGATTGTAAACGAAGCAATGATTTCCGATTTGAGTTCTGCAAGATATGGTTCGCATGCTTGTAATCTTGGCGCAATCATTGCTCTCAAGATTGCAAAAGAAGCAGGGAATAAACCTGCATACATTGTTGATCCTGTATGTGTAGATGAAATGATTCCCGTTGCTCGGATTAGTGGTATACCGGATTCGCCCCGCAGAGCGATATTTCATGCTTTGAATCAACGTGCAGTTGCTTATAGAGTTGCAGCTAAAATAAATAAAAAAATGAAAGATTGTAAATTTATCGTGGCTCATATGGGTGGCGGAGTTACGGTTGGTGCGCATTATTTGGGTAAAATAATTGATGTCAACAATGCCTTGGGTGGATATGGACCAATGACGCCAGAACGTGCAGGAACAGTTCATGCCATGGATTTAATAGAAAAGTGTTTTTCTGGAGAATATACTAAAGCACAGATGCGAAAGATGATTATCGGAGATGCTGGTTTATTTGCACATCTTGGTACTATGGATTTTAAGTACATTGCTGAAAAACGTGCTTCCGGAGATGAGAAATTTAACTTAATAGTTGAGGCTTTGGCTTATCAAGTTGCGTGTGAGATAGGGAATAGGTCGATAGCTATGAAGGGTGAAATTGACGCAATTATTCTAACAGGTGGTCTTGCTTATAGTGAATATCTTTGTAACCTTATTGAGGAGCGTGTCTCATGGCTTGCTAAGGTTATAGTTTCGCCCGGTGAGGATGAGCTAAAATCTCTCTGCGAAGGAACATATAGAGTTCTTTCCGGTCAAGAAGAGGCAAAAGTTTATGAACAAGAATAATCTAATAGAGAGAAACACTATTATTGCGAATAGCTTTGTCTGGAACAAGGTTATTGCTGTCACAGGTGCTTTAGGTTCGGGTAAGACAGAATTTACAATTAGTCTCGCTCGAGCTTTAGCTAATAAT
>JAAYFQ010000045.1 GCA_012728165.1 Synergistaceae bacterium
AAATAGATTTTATTAGAAAACAGCGTAGCTAGAAATCTAGCAATCATAACCTAAACTTTAGCCAGTTCTTAGAAAATAAAGAGCTGGCTTTTTTATTTCTAGGTTATTGATAAACACGCTTTTATATAGATCGGTTAAAAGGAAGTCTTTTTTAAGGCTTTTTTTATTTTCTCAAAACTAGAAATGAGGTGGTTAAGGATTTTATCAAAATAATCAAAAATATTGCTTTTTACCAAAAGTAATAACAAAAATTCAAATCAAGCAATTTACAGTGAAAGAAACAAATTGCTAATAATTTTAACAAAAGGAGAAAATTAATGGAAAAGACAAAAATCAAGAGTAAAAATCGCTTTATGGCTGTTTTTCTTGCCTTACTCATGTTTTTAAGCGTGCTTCCAACAGGAATTGGCTTACAAAAAGTTGAGGCGGCAACCGTGAATGTCAGCCATCAAAAAGGCAATTATATGTCGGCTTATGGCGATTGGGGCTATGCAACAGGTTTTTCGATGAATATTCCCTCTTCTGCGATTAGCACATTAAAAGGGATTTATTCTTCACAAGCCGCTTTCATGACATCTGGTGGGTCATATACACCAGAAGCTAGAAATATCTTTATAGACAATGGTGTATTAGCGTTCTGTGCGAACCCTGTTGTTTTACATGGTCCAAACTATACAGATAAAATAACGGTTTCAGCAACAACGGTTGATTCTTCAAATTATAATGAATTTTTCGAGCAGTTTTCTGCTTATCGTTACCCAGATGCTGGTATTAGAAATTCCTTGAAAAGTAAATATGGTGCAGATAAATTATATCAAAATTTAGCGATATCATACCTTTCGGGTATTTTACAAAAAAGTTCAGTTAGTGACGAAACCATTAAAAAATTAATTGATATGTGGGAAAAGGACAGACCTGGTGAAAATGCAGGTGGTGTAGTAGATAATACCCACATTAGATCCGAAATCTATGCAACCGCTATTAGCTGGTACTTTTCTTTAGATAATGAAGTATCTCAATTAAATGGTGGTACAAGTGCTTTAAATGGTGCTGGCATGAACACCATGCTTAAATTTTATGCATATGTCGCAGACCAAATTAAAGAAGGCACTTTAGCGTTAAACAATGCAGTATTCCTTATCTATTCTGCTCCTACCACTAATAACAGTTCTGGACTATATTCAAAATATCAAGTTCTAAACTCTTATTCTGGTACGATTACCGTTCAAGATAAAGGAGCTATAAGTCTTAAAAAAGTATCTTCTAATCCAGATTATACAAATGGCAATAGCAACTATTCATTAGCTGGTGCAGAATATGGCGTATATAGTGATAAAGCGTTAACTAAAAAGGTTGGCACACTGACCACAAAAGTCGATGGCAGTTCTAATGTCCTCGAAAATTTAAAAGCTGGTACGTATTTTGTGAAAGAATTAAAAGCCTCTAAAGGTTTCCAGTTAGACCCAGAAACGTATCAAGTCATTGTAAAAGCAAACGAAACAACAACGGTTAAGTCTATTGAAGTGCCAGCCAATGGTAACTTAGAACTTAAAAAGACTTCATCTAAAGCGGAGTATTCCGAAGGCAATAACAACTACACTTTAGCTGGTGCAGAATATGTTGTATATAGCGACAAAGGATTAACTAAAAAGGTAGATACACTTATCACAAAAGCTGATGGTAGCACGAATGTGTTAAAAGACATCTTAGCTGGTACGTATTATGTTCGTGAAGAAAAAGCCTCTAAGGGCTTTCATAAAGATGAAAATGTTTATACCGTAGAAGTC